>CAZXAC010000234.1:0-4144 GCA_964638335.1 uncultured Lentisphaera sp.
GGGATGTCCTCAATTCGTTTCCTTAGAGGGGGGACGTTTATGGAGATGACGTTGAACCTTTAGAAAAGGTCTTCGCGGAAAGCTCCCGACCTGCCACAAACTCAAAAAAGGTGGATGAAGGCATTCATCACAGCTTGTTCGCGATGGGTGTGCCCGTCTTCCTCTCAACCGCTTTTTTATTACTCCTGTATTTTTGATGTGCTCAGAAAGGGTTTTTCCGCTGTGCTAGGTAGGGATCGTCCACAACCGTAGGTGTAAAATAGACAAACCCTATTACGAACTGTCATATCGCTTTGATTAATAATACAGCCGCAATACGCATTTATTCAGAAAAGCTAATTCCGCACCTCTTAACGAAAAACAATAGTCGAAAAAATACGGATCTCTCTCAGTGCTCTTCACCGCTCCGCTTCCTTTTTACACACATCGCATCGTCTAAAATCTCAGATGTGTTCCTATCATCTACCAAAACTGACTCCTTATTCCCTTCCTCCTTGACCCCACAGCCACTAGTATTTTGGATTTCGATGGTTTATTGTGTTAAAAACAGAGTTGCAAAATATGGTTAGCGGAAGAATTTTAGGATAAGCTATCATGTGGCAAATGATTTGAGTTAGAATATCTTAGGATAATTGGTTCTATGCGCTGTCATCAATAGCGGCGTGCCAAACTCAGTTTTTCGAGATATTTGAACTTGCTGAATATAAACTGACAAAGCGAACGAACAATGAAGCCTTTTAAACCAATAAAAGAACGACTGTTTCTTGATAAATGGGAACTTATCAGCGGGGTCTACGACATATTTGAACTGGACTTTGCTCTCTGGGAATACGAAAACATGAGCATTGAAGAAGCTATATCGCGAAGCGCGTTGTTTAGGTCAATAGACAGTGTTCCTACAGTACATTACCAATATTGCAACGATCAAAACGTTGATGATATCTATAATAAAAGCTCGTTTCGAACCCGCTCATTCTTTGCTAATGGCAAATATTCAACAGGATATTCAACACACAGCTTGTTCCCTTACAGAGGCAAATTCCATCCTCAACTGATTAGGGCTTTGATGAATGTAATTGGCGTAAAACAAGGCGATATTGTGCTTGATCCACTATCTGGAAGCGGCACTGTTTCAGTTGAAGCTAATATGATAAACGCAGATTCACTCGCGGTTGATATCAGCCCTTTTTGTTGCCTAATGACGCGAGTAAAAACTTTTTGCTTGAATATTGAGGTTGAAAAGTTCGATATACTGATTAACCAATCTGATAGAATTTTTCAAAAACTTAATAAACCGAATCTGCCGACGAGCTTCAACAAAATAAGCGCAGAAGAAAAGCCATATTATGAGATATTTTTACTTGCATATTTAGATGCTGTTGGATTTTCTATGCGAAGCTCTAAATGTGTGGAGAAACTTTTTCCAAGCGTTCTTAATAGGTATATTTTAACAATCAAGAGCGCGCGTAAAGCAATAGAAACAACTAGCCTCAACATTGGTAAGACAAGCGTAATTAATGGCGATGCACGGTGCCTAGATATCCCGGATGGCAGCGTAGATTGTGTTATTACATCGCCGCCATATTCCTTTGCTATTGATTATGTTGAAAATGATAAACAACAGCTTCAATATTTAAGATGTGACGCTGAATCGCTGAAGAATAAAATGATTGGGTTAAAAGGAAAAAGCATTGACGACAAATTGGAGTATTACTTTGACGACATTTCAAAAGTGCTGATCGAAGTTGTGCGAGTCATAAAAAAAAGAGGGATGGTAGCCTTGGTGATTGGAACAAACGACATACAAACTAAGGGTATAAGACTTGAATCAAGAATCAAGACAATTGCAGATCAATTGAACTTGACTTTACGCGCAGAGATAGTCAAACCCATTAGGGGAATGTACAATTCAATGAAATATGAGAATATATTGCTGTTTGAGGCATACAAGTGACAATTAATAATAAACCGTCAATTGAATATAAATACCGGAATGTAATAAATAACAACACATTTTATTTTTTCGATCAAGAATTCGAAGAGAAGTATGAAGGACATATAAATACGCTAAAAGAAATACTTTTGGTGGTAAAGAATAGAATTGACAATGAAGGTCTAAATAAGAGCATTTTTTATGACTTGCTAAGAGATAAAAAAGAGAATGGTCTAAAGGCATTGCTGGCTTTAACAGGTTTTTCAAATGAAAGCTTAAAGAGGCTCATTACTGTTACCCGAGTTGTAGACAATTATGATCTAAACGAATTAACACTTAGGACGAATTGGGATCGTAACCAAGGTACAAGTGATATTCAAGAATGGTCTGACTCAACAATAATGAAAATGGTGGAGTCGAACGAATACTTCAGAATGGGGCTTGTGAATTTATTTTACGACGGCGCAACATTGCCATTTTTAGCAAATACGTTACCACTATTTGAGCTAAAGAAGCTAGGCATCTCGAAGCTGAGCTTTGAACTTAATGCTATGATAGACTCGCTAGTGAGGTACAAGGAAAAAGGGAGCTATTCAGGAAAAAAAGAAAACAACCCGGAATCACTTATACAACAGGTGCTTAAAAACATGGAAGTAACTTATATCAGAGGTAAGGATTTAAGAGAGCTTGTTAACGAAGCACCGGACAGCAAAAGAACCATGGACTTTATCATCCCTGATATGAACTCACCTGTTATTATAATCGAATGTTCATACCAAACAACAACCTCATCTGGGCAAGGAGATAAGTCAAAAACAGAAATAGCGGTAGATAAGCTTATTAAACAGCATTACCCAAAAGCGATGTTTATTGGATTCATAGATGGAATAGGGTGGTATGTTAGAAAGAGTGACTTGCGGAGAATGGTATCAGCGTATGAGGATGTGTTCACATTTCACAAAAATGAAATGGAAAGGTTTGAGAAGCTTGTAGCAATGCAGATGGGGTTTGAAACATGAAAGATTACATTAACCAAATAACGCTCGGTGACAGCCTTGAGTTGATAAAGGAAATACCTAATGAATCGATAGATGTTACTTTTGCCGATCCACCGTTTAACCTCAAAAAAAAATACAGAAGTTATGCTGACAGCATGGAGTTTAAAAAGTATCTTGAATGGTGTGAATTATGGATAGAACAAATGGTAAGAGTAACAAAACCAACTGGATCAATTTTTTTGCATAATATACCCAAATGGTTAACTTATTACGCAACTTACCTAAATAGATATGCATTGTTTAAGCATTGGATAGCGTGGGATGCGCCAACTGCGCCTATGGGGAAAAGTCTACAGCCAGCACACTACGGCATTCTTTTTTATATAAAGGATTTGAAGAAAGCGAAAATTTATGAGATACGGCATCCTCACAAAAGAGACAGAAAAACAGGATGGTTGTCAAAGGATTATGGTGGCAAGAAAGACGGATTGCACCCTTTTGGCCCATTAGTGTCGGATGTTTGGACTGAAATTCATAGGATAAAGCATAACAAATTCAGAGATGAGCACCCATGCCAATTGCCGGTTCATTTGCTGGAAAGAATACTATTGATGACGACAGATGAAGGCGACACAGTGTTGGACCCGTTTTCTGGAACTGGAACAACAGCAATTGCTGCAAAAAGGCTTGGAAGGAACTATGTCGGATTTGAAGTAGACGAAAACTACGTCGTAATATCCAGAGACAAACTTAGTAGAACATTACCTATCTCAAAAATAGGAAACATTTGGGTAAGCTTCTATCTTGATGAAATCATCACTATTAGAGATATGGACTGGAATGAATTGTCTAATGATTTTGTAGTGCCTAACGAAAATAGAAGCATTGAACATTCAAAAGTATTTCTTAAAAGCACTTGCAAAAAGCCTCATAAGGATAGTTTGTTAATTAGCAATAGAGAATCGCATCTGGAATGCCAGACAGAATTATTTAAATAATGAGAGAATCTGGGTTGGGCCGAGTTTTTGCATTTTTTTCATTTGCTAATAAGCTATTATTGCACCTAGGCTCTGCAAACAACAGGATCCTGACGTTTTTCGCGGAAATGCCGGCACGAGAAGCATATTACGCTTCCAATGAAAGAAGCTGGCGTTCGGATTATTCTTCGAAGAATTCGGGGCGGTCCACGTTGAATTTTTTTATCAGCCGGTAG
>CAZXAC010000235.1:0-4131 GCA_964638335.1 uncultured Lentisphaera sp.
TGCAACACAATAATTTAAATCATTATTAATTCAAATTAAGTTTACATGAGCCTAAATTTTAATTTTGTGAAAGACAAAAAATGGCCGGATGAGGCTATGCAAATAATGGAAAAATCCGGACTAGAAAAAAAATGGAAACATCTCAACGATTCAATTTACGGACATGAGAGACTGACTGAAGGTAAGGTTTTTAATTCTTCTTCAGATGCGGAAAATTCTCCAGCAAAAAACGCATTCGATGGGGATTGGAACAGCTTTTGGAGTACAAAATCCGGAGGAGATGGACAAGGATCTCTGTCGGTAGATCTCGGCTCCCCACATGTGATACAGCGCGTCTCAATAATCCCTCGACAAGACAGATATGATGAAGACATGCAGAGGAACATTGAGATACAGGCTTCCAACGATCGGGATTTTAAAACATTCTCCGTCCTTTGTGAGCGTAACGATATTCCGTGGTGTCGCAAGCCAGGCAAGAAAAATGTTACGAATATGTGGGAACAGTATATCCCGGAACTTCCGCCATTCAGATACATTAGGGTTAAGGCTACCAATCCGGCTGGGGAATTGAATCTTGCTGAATTTGAAGTGTTTGGCTATCCCGAAAAGAAACCGTAATTTTTCTAAGTAGGGAACAAACAATTCCTTTACCTTGAAAAAGCCGGCATTGATAGATTTATCGCGGTCTTGGAAAGAGGACGCATTTTGCCGGTCCAAGTATCCACGACATAAAGTTCCGACCTGCCAGAAAAATTCCTCGAACATACGACGTGCCGATTGTCCGGGGCCCATGACGGGGAATCCCAATCTCCTGCAGCGTTTGTTACTGTCTTTTGCGGTTCTTTTCCATTTAGATCATATACTGCTATGCTGTAATTTTTGCCGGTCCTAGATGAATACGCGATTTTATTGTCAGCAGACCATGCCGGATTGACCGCTTCCGAGCCGAGAGTTTGGAGTTTTGCCGTTTTTCCTCCTCCCGCACCGATCAAATATAATTCTGGTCTTCCTCCCATATCCGAAACAAAACAAATCCTATCTCCAGATGGAGACCAGCAAGGGGAAGCCTCAACCGATTTTCCGTTGGTCAAGCGTCGAAATTCTCTCCCGGCAAATGACTTAATATATAACTCGACTTGTCTGTCTTTGCTTAATATCAGAGCCATCACCTGGCCATTAGGAGACACCGCAGCCCCAGAATTCAGTCCAGGGAACTGAGCCAGACGCCTAGAACGTCTTGAGAGCATATTATATTCGACAACGTCCGTAAACATCTTGCTGTACTGAGTAAAAACGATTCCACTTCCGTTCGGCAACCACTCAGGTTCGACACAAAGGGAGTTTACCCTTGTCACCTGAACCAAGTCTTGACCGTCATAATCGGAGATAAATATTTCTTTTACCCCTTTCGAGATCTCACCGCAAAATGCGATTTTCGCAGAACATATTCCTTTAATCCCGAATATATCTTTGAGTATTGAGTCTACTACGGAATGTGCTGTTTTTCTAACTGAGGATTCAACTCTAGCATTAACCGATGAAGCCACGGTACCGGTTGATTTGTGAACATTCACCTGAACTGATGATCCAGCAGCCCCTCCACTGACAACATATTCCGCACCGGGCTGATTCGTCACATCAAACCATCCACAGTTTCGCAGATCAGCCTCAATCGCAGCTGAAAGATTCTTATTCCCTATTATTTCTCTGAAAGACAAAGTCGGATTCCTGTCTTTTGCCTGTTTCACTACCACTACTTGGGAAAAAGCCGTTGAGAAAAACATTACGCATATTGACATGATCAACAACAATTTGGAAATATTCGTTCTATTCATTTAGAATGCTCCATTTTTTTTGTAGAATACGGACTATTTTCTGAAAATATATTTGTTTGCGCTTTTATCAAGGTCTAAAGGATCAGATTTCAAATGATAAAAATTCCGGAAATTGCCGAAATCGAAAATGGTTCCGATGATATTCTCCTGCTCACTAAGGATTTTTTTGGAGACAAAAGCCCTTTGCAGAGATCTGATATACAAGGAGCTCCGAAATATGAGGACAGGCCTCAGCAAAAGGCCATGGCTATAAAGATAGCTGAAGCTTTTGATAAGAAAGAAAATCTCTGCGTCGAAGCTCCTACTGGAATAGGTAAAAGTTACGCCTATCTGGTGCCATCCGTCTTCTATGCGAAAGAGAGCGGACTTCCAGTCCTTATAAGCACCGAGACCATAAATCTCCAAGAGCAACTAATGCAAAAGGATATTCCTGTTCTGGAGAAGATGATTGAGGGAGGGTTCAGCGCAGTCCTTGCGAAGGGAAGATCTCACTATGTATGCCTACGTAGGATGCATTTTGCCGAAGAACGCGTAAAGGAGGAACTCTTTGAGGATTACGTATTGGATTCAATGCGAAAAATAATGCGTTGGATAGCTGAAGGAGGAAGCGCTGAAGACTCCGACATCTCATTTCAATTTGAGAGAAAAGCCTGGGAAATGCTTTGTTGCGAAGCTGGTAATTGTTTTGGTCCCAAATGCAAACATTACAGAGAATGTTTTTATTGGAGGGCGCGCAGAAATTGGGATAAAGCCGACATAGTGGTGGCGAATCACGCTCTGTTTTTCACAAGCATGAAAGTGGCTGACATATATGAATATTCTCTACTGCCGGAATACGGAGCAATAGTTTTCGACGAAGCGCATACCATAGAAAATGAGGCTGCGGAACACGGGGGAATACGCTTGAGCAAGTTTGGTTTCGAGATGTTCCTGAAAAAATTATATGACCCAGATAAAGCAAAGGGAATATTTCTTAAGGGAGGAGTCCTTGAGATGGAATTGCGAGGCCTTGTGGGAAAGATACTAAAACTTTCCTCAGCATACTTCAAGACGATATCCTCAATATTGATAGAGAAAAATGTCGACTCATTCCGATTCAGGGAAAGGGGTTTCGTAAACGATTTGCTTTCGGAAGAACTATTCAGTCTGTCTAAACTGATAGGGAATATTATTGAAAATGACAATGACGAGGATTCCCGTCAGGAAAAAAGCTCGTATGCGATGAAAATCGACGCTTATGCTGATTCATTTCATAAGTTCAGCAACATGGAACTTGAGGATTACGTGTATTGGGCAGAGTCGTATGACGGAAGAGACGACAAGGTTGAGCTATTCGCTTCACCAGTCAACGTGGAAGAAATTCTCAGAAAAAATATTTTTTTGGATGGGCGACCCACAATACTTACAAGTGCGACTTTGTCCGTTGAAAATTCTCTGGATTACTACTCCGGAAGGGTCGGCTATGAGAGAGGAGAAAAAATTATACTTGGAACTGTATTCGACTACGAAAAACAGATGAGCATTTTCATATCAAAATCCGTCCCGCAACCTGAAGATGAAAACTATATTACCGCACTGAGCCAGGAGATCAGGAAATATACAGAAAAAACTCATGGCAAGGCGTTTGTCCTATTCACTAATTACGAGCATATGAGGAACTGCGCCGAAGAACTTAGAAGCTTCTTCTCGGAAAAAGGAATTAATCTTTTAGTTCATGGAGAGGGCCTCAGCAGAAATAAAATGATAGACCACTTCAGAAGGGACATAGATTCAGTCATATTTGGAGCAACAAGCTTCTGGAGCGGAGTGGATGTTCCTGGAGAATCCCTCAGCAACGTAATAATAACAAAACTTCCATTTTTGGTTCCATCGCACCCTCTGATACAGGCACGATCGGAGGCTGTGGAACGGAATGGAGGAAGAGCGTTCATGGACTATCAGCTTCCAGAGGCAATTCTGCGCCTGAGACAGGGAATAGGTAGGCTTATAAGGACAAAGACCGACAAAGGGATCGTGGTAATACTTGATAGCAGGATTATAACGAAAAGCTACGGAAAAAAATTCTTGTCTTCAATACCAAAATGCAAGACAACAGTTGTCTAAAAAAGACCTCGCAAGATTCCTTCATATGACAAATATTCATGGTACTGCTGCAAAATCAACGATCGTTGGGGGATTTATCTTGAAATCACCTATATATCACATTTGGTAATACCACGAAAAAGGGTAGAGAGATAATTATAAAATTACCTTCTTCCCTTTAATTTACCCCTTTTCAGGAAGCCATCATAGTTTC
>CAZXAC010000236.1:0-4130 GCA_964638335.1 uncultured Lentisphaera sp.
TGCAAGAAGATCAATTGCAGCATCCAGAGATAAAGGCCGGTATTCCCTTCCCGCAAGCATCTCCTATTACAACCAGTAGCCTATCATCATCAATTCTAACGAAGTCGTAGAAGTCTCCGCTGACCTCTTTCGCTGGTTTAGTGAACGCATGTGATGTGAAATTATTATTCTCTGGAAACTCATGCGGTAGCAATGAGTTTTGTATTTGTTTCGCGAAATCAAGCTCCTGCCTTATCCTCTGTTGTCTGCTCAAATCGGAATATATTTTTACGATGTCTTGTGCCAGAACCACTTGGGCGGCGATAAATTTTAATGTTGCGAACTGTTCCGGGGATATTTCCACGCCATCGCGCCTGTTGTTCACCCCACATATGACACCAGTTAGTTTTCCGTCCTTTACCATGGGCGCCGCGACCAGTCCTTCGATTCTTATCACGGTGTCCAGGTCTCTTATTCTTTGATCTTTTTGGGCAGACGGCAGATATATAGCTTCCTTTGATACGGCTATTTCGCCTATTATGCCTTCCCCGACTTTGATTTTCTCCCTTCTAAGCGATTCCAGAATATATTTTGGTTTTGTAAGAATATATCCGGTGGATTTTTGGAGCGGTGGAAAGGCTCCCGCTATTCCTGCGGCTCTTAGGTATCCATCCTCTTCGAGGGTGAAAATGCAAAGCGAACTAACACCAACTAGGTCCGCCACATACCTAGCGGTCAGATTTAGTGAATTCTCTATCTCCTCAACCGTCCTTATGCTCTTGGAAAATATGGAGAGGAAATTTTCTATCTCCTTGTTTTTGTGTATCTGGTCATTAAGACTTTTCTTGACGGAGAACAACCTATGCCTTATGTAGATGGCATATAGAGAAAGAGGAACTATTAAAAACAATGCAACGACTAAGGTTGATTTATATGTTAACATCTTATCTCAAATTTTTAAAAAATAAATATCTGTTTTTGTAAGTTAGTAATATCATTCCGAAGGCGCTATTTTACAATTATTGAAAGTGGGTTTTTTTTGCTAAAGGTTACCGTATGAAAGAAACTATAAAAATATGTGGCATCAGAAATGAAGGAGATGCGTTATTTTGCATATCCGAAGGTGCAAGTGCCGTCGGATTTGTGACATATCCTAAAAGCTCAAGATTCGTATCAGATTTTGAGGTGTCAAAAATAATATCAGCCTGCCGACGTTCGGATGTGACAGCAGACTTTGTTGGCGTATTTGTGGAGCCTGACGTGAAAACAGTGCTCAAATATATATCTGCCGGAATCAATGTTCTCCAGATACATGGAACGTCAAGAGATCGTTTGCCGGACCTATCCGAGATAATCAAGTTTGTTCCTAAGGCTAGAATCTGGATATCTTTCAATAGTGAAAACGTCTTAAGCGATCTTGAGTCTTTCAATCCGGAGGCCGTACTCTACGACTCCCACGATCCAGTTAAAATAGGAGGGACAGGGGACTTGTCGGATTGGAAAAAGGCTGCAAAAATAAAAAGGGACTTGAATTGCGCTTTCATTCTTGCTGGTGGCCTAAGTCCTGATAATGTGGCATCTGCAATAGCGCAGGTGGAACCAGATGGAGTTGATGTAAGTAGTGGAGTCGAGGGTTCCCCAGGAGTAAAAGACAGGTCAAAAATAAGTTTCTTTATAAAGCAGGCTGCAGCTTTGAAAAGACATCGTCCTGATGGCTTGTAAAAGTGGGCGACTAAGGTAACTTACGTGAAATCTTATTTACAAAAACATCTTTTCGAGGTGAACGTATGAATAATTCCGGCTCCGGGACTAGTGGCGTTAGCGGGCAGTTCTCCGAACAGAAAGTCCCAATCAATTTAGGATATCTGAAAGGTTGTCTGCTTTCAATCCTGATACTGGGCTCGTTAGTATTCGTCCCTGTTTGGATATGGTTCTGGTGGCGAATAGAACCGGAGTCAGGTGAATTTGCCGTTCTCATAAGGAAAACAGGCGCCCCTCTCCCAGCAGGGCAGATACTTGCCAGCGATGAAAATCAAAAGGGTATAAGAGAAAATGTACTTCCGGAGGGAAGATATTTCAGAAATCCATACACGTGGGACTGGCGCATCCATAAAATAACTGATATCCCAGCAGGAAAACTCGGCGTAAAAATAAGATTGTACGGCGAAAACCTTCCAAATGGGGAGATAATAGCCAAAAACGATAACAGCAAGGGGATCCTTCCGGATATCCTCGCTCCGGGCAAATATCGTATCAATCCCTACGCTTATGACGTGATAATAATGGATGCTATTCAGATACGCCCGGGACACGTTGGCGTAATAACCTCTCTCGTAGGTAATGATATTTTGAATAATTCGATACCGGAAAATATGCGTAATGGATTCTTGGTAGAAGGAGAAATGAAAGGCGTATTGCCGAAAGTTCTTGACCCGGGAACTTATTATCTCAATCCATACGTGCTAAATGTCGCCGAGGTCAACCTTCAGAGCCAACGCTTTGAGGTTGGCGGTGATGAAGCTATATCATTTCTTTCGCAAGATGGTTTCCCGATCAAAGTGGAGGGAACAGTGGAATTTAATATTTTGAGAGAGAAAGCTGCCATGTTGTCACACAAGGTGGGAGACATGGATGACATCATAAACAAAATAATAGTGCCCAGGATGCGTGGTTTCAGCAGAATAGAGGGAAGCAAGAAGACCGCAGTTGAATTTATTGTAGGGGAAACCAGACAGCAGTTTCAGAACAGTCTTCAGGATTATCTAAGAAGGATGTCTGAGCCGTGGGGACTCTCCGTAAACTCGGTACTTATTCGTAATATTATACCTCCTGAAAGCATCGCGCAAGTTATAAGACAGCGAGAACTCGCCGTCCAAGAGGTTAGAAAGTTTGAACAGCAAATCGAGCAGGCAAAATCCAAGGCTGAGCTTACCAAACAGGAAATGCTTGCTGAACAGAAAAGGCGAAAAGTCCAGGCCGAAACCGATAAGATAATGGCCGAAATAGCCGCAAAACAGGATCAAGAGGTGAAGGTTATCGCCGCTCAAAGAGAGTTTGACGTGGCAAAAATCAACTTAGATACGACAAATGCGAAAATCGCAGCGATGATGTTGAATGCCGGCGCGGAACAGAACGTAATAAAACGCTCAAACGAAGCAGAGGCGAAAGTCCTAGCCGATAAGGTTGACGCCTTCGGAGGAGGGGGAGCTTACGCTAGATACTTGTTATACCAAAGGATAGCGCCGGCTCTAAAAGATATTCTAACAAACGACGGGACGAAGGGATTTGGTTTTCCCTTTCCTGATGAGATAAAGGAGAAGTAAATATGAAAAATTCAGCAGGTACAAGAATATCCGCATATGTTTTTGCCTTCGTTTTGGCGCTTGCAGCCGTGTATATGATGTGGCTGTGGTGTTTTTGTCGCTTTTATGTGCCGGCAGGATACATGGCGATAATTACGGCTAAAGAGGGTGAGGCATTGCCGGCAGGGCAGATCCTTGCAAAGGAAGGACAAAAAGGCGTAAGGGAGGAGCCACTTACGGAGGGACGTCATTTCCTTAATCCCATATTCTATGAATGGAAAATAGTCCCGGCACTTAAAATTCCAGCTGGTAAGATAGGAATAGTGACATCAAAAGTGGGCAAGGATCTTCCTGCAGGAGAATTTCTCGCAAGCGAAGGAGAAAAGGGCGTTTGGCGTAATGTTTTGGGCCCCGGTGTGTATAGGCTGAATCCTATAGGATACAAGGTTGATGTAGTTGATGCCAAAAGCATACCGATAGGATTCGTAGGAGTCCTCACCTCGCTCTCGGGACAGGAAGCAAAAAAGGAAGCCTTTGCTGAAAAGGGAGAGAAGGGTGTGATGCGTGATATCTTGCAACCCGGCTTGTATTATATCAATAGTTACGAGTATAAGGTTGACGTGATAGAAATAGGCTTGAATCAGGTTTCCATACTTGGGCGCGAAGGCGGCAAAGTTGTCACCAAAACCCAAATGGCCATTCAGAACGAAGCCATGAAGGAGCTTCAGACCAACGCTCTGGCTGAACAGGCCGCTAGACGTGAAGATTATATAGAAAGAGAAGCTAAACAAAGCAATTATGCATTGTTTAGAAGAAAGAGCCATGATGGCGGAAAGGATAAGTTTGAAG
>CAZXAC010000237.1:0-4114 GCA_964638335.1 uncultured Lentisphaera sp.
GATTTTTCTATGAACGTACAAGCCCCTCTCAAATCAGAGGACCTGAACACTTACCAAAAGTTTTTCCAGTTAAAAGGGACCATTCATGACTTTTCCTGTTACCCAGAAGGCTGGAACAATTGTCCGACATATTGAGCTTCCCAGCTCACGGCATTTGATTTTGGTAAATAATGATCTCCTCTCCGAGCCAGTTGACTGTATTGTAAACCCTGCCAATGGTGGCCTTTCCCATGGAGGAGGTCTTGCTGCCCAAATTGCGATTGCAGCTGGCGAGGCTTTGGAAAATGAAGGATCCGAGATTGTTAAAAATAAGGGGCGGATTCCAACTGGGCAAGCTGTTGCAACTAATGCCGGAAACTTGAAATTCAAAGGAGTAATTCACGCTATTGGCCCATGTGTTGGGCAGGGGAATGAACTTGAATTGCTAGTTTCTGCCATCTATAATTCCTTAGTTATTGCAAATGAGAATGATTGGAGTTCAATTTCAATTCCAGGAATTAGTTCTGGGATTTTTTCTGTTCCATTGGAGATTTGTTCAAAGGGCTACATTCTCGGAATAATAAAATTACTTAGAGAATTCCCTGAAACAAATTTGAAAATAATTAGAATTTGTTTGCTTCAAGGCAAATTGCTGGACCTTGTAAGCCAAGAAATTGATAAAAGAAAAGAAATATTTCGAGAATTATGAGGAGAAACCGAACAGAGCGTTTGAGTGGACTGCCGAGGCTGGTCACGCCGGTTGCGTGGGCAACCGTCGTGCCCAAAACGCCTCGGTTCTCTCGACTCGACGATGGCTCGCTCGGCAGACGCTCAACACTAGCGTTCGACCCCACCCCCCAAAAAAAGGGCTAAAAGATTCACATGAGATTGAAAATGAATGATTCTAACCAATCACGAGACGCTTCAGCTACGATCCAAGGTTACTTGTTTCAGTTCGACGCAACTATTCTCTCTCTTTGCAGCATAGCGGAAGACGCAATCATCGACATTGAAGGTATTGAAGACTTTGATGTTGTATCTTCGGATATAAAGGAATTGTTTCAATGCAAGTATTACGAAGCAACCCGCCTAACCTCGGCAACCATCCGCGATGGAATACTGCCCATGCTAAAAGGTTTTCTCAAATTGCCACAAACGGAACGTCCTCGCCGGAGATTTCATCTCTATGGATATTTTAGGGATTCAGCTCGGGGAGACACTTGCCTCGACCCCGAAAGGCTAAAGACCGCTCTAACTCATCGCGAGGCAGTAAAAAATGGCCAAACAATGCGTTTTGTAGCACATGACCTTCAAAAAGAACTCCAAGCGACTGACGATGACATCAAATCGTTTGCCAACCAACTAACTATTCACGTTACGGGAAAGGCTGAGGACCACAGGCGGGAAACCATGGCAGCTCTGCAAAGACTGTGTGGCCTAAGTGCTACAGAGATAGAGTTATACACCTACCCCACGGCGCGAACCCTCATATCTTCAATTGCATGTAACGCAAACCCGTCGGAGCGTCGTCTATCAAAAATTGAGTTTATCTCCCGCATTTCCCCATCTAAGGCGCTGTTCAACCATTGGTCACTTCGTGAGCACGGTGAAACAGCCTATTGTTCTCGCATTAGAAGCGAGTATTTCAGTCATCGAAACATTGATGCAATTCACCGCATTTTTATTTTGGACGCGCGGCTCGCTTCTGAGAATGCAGAAATTCAATCCTTATGCCATGCAATCCGGGCCAAATGGAGTAGTCACGCCATGCGTCGCAAGCCTGATAAAGAGCGCTATGTGCCGATTCTCTTCATTCGAAATCTGGCCCCAGAGCGCATGGTTGATTTGAAAGGCTCCCTTCATCAGGACGGCGTTCGATTCGTTGACGGCTATCCTTTTCTAGGTTCGACATTTACTGTTGATAACTTTCTTACCCCACAAACATTTGAAAATAATCTTTCGCTGCGACTGCTATCATCACAGGAAGAGTTGTCGAAAACGCTTTCGGCGATTAGGACCGAGCGAATTGTGTATGATTTCTATTCTTCAAGCCCAGCCGACAGTCTACCAAACTGCAAATGGATTTCTGTGCCAGTTAAAAGTATTGGTTCCATCGAGAAAATAATTTAGGAGAATATCATGGGTAATGCTTCCGCTACTGTAAATGCTGAAGTAATTGCGGTTTTTCCAAATAGGGTTCGCATTTCTGTTGACGACCTTGCATCATTTAGGCATGCCGAGGAAAGCCTGCGAGTTGGCTCGTATCTAAAGGTTTCGGACAATGAAAATGTTGCGTTAATTTGCATAATTGAAAGCTTCGGCATAGAACTTCGCGAGGATTCGGAAAAGAAGACTAGACGAATCTATGTGATTGACGCTTATCCACTCGGGACTTTGAAGTCCGGCAAGTTTCGGAGAGGGGGGGACGAACTTGCAATTCCGCCGAAGAAGGTAACGCCCGCAACGGCGAAAGAAGTCGCTGCCATTTTCGAGTCCGCATTTAAGGAGCCAGATCGCTTTAAGTTCGCCGTTCTAGCTCGCCACCGCGAAATCGATGTCCCTGTTCATGGTGATCATTTCTTCAACAAGCATATAGCGGTTGTTGGAGCAACAGGATCTGGCAAATCCCATACCATCGCACAGATAGTTCAATCAGCCGTGTGTGCTAAATCAACCAACTACAAGGGAATGAACAACTCCCATGTGATCATATTTGACATCCACTCTGAGTATAGTTCGGCATTTCCCAATGCCAATGTAATCGGCGTAAACGATCTTCAACTTCCCTTTTGGCTCCTGAACGCCGACGAAATGGAAGAAATGTTTCTGGAGTCTGGCGACAACAATAACTACAATCAAGAATCTCTTTTGCGAACGATTGTTACAATTTGCAAAGAGCGATCGAACCCAAGCGAAACCAAACTATACTTCGACAGCCCGGTAAAATTTAAGATCGAGGAAATGCTTACGTGTCTTGCGAATCTCACACGGGAAACGAAAGACGCGGACAATCCCTTGCACGTTAAAACCAAGACCGAGGACAAGACCTTTGCTTCCGACGAGGAGAAGTTAGGTTGGTTCTGCGAAGCGCATAAAGATTTCGCCCCTCCGGAAAGATCTAAGATTAACAAGGGTGCCTATGCAGATGGAAGCATTGACAAATTTGTCCGCCGCTTGACTTCGAAAATTAGGAACCCACGACTTAACTTTTTGTTCGGAGAGGCTCCGGGAAAAGCATCGTTTGAAGAAGTGCTACAGCAGTTTACAGGCTACGCTAAAGGAGAGGAATCCAATGTTACGATTCTTGATCTTAGTGGGATTCCATTTGAAGTTCTAAGCATCACAGTTTCGCTTGTAACCCGCCTGTTATTTGACTACAGCTATTACTACCGCCGGGTGAAGTCGCAATGTGACACCCCCCTACTTCTTGTCTTTGAAGAGGCTCATAAATATGCGCCGCGAAGCGACTTGGCGCGATATCGCTCATCACTGACCGCCATCGAGCGGGTAGCGAAGGAGGGGCGAAAATACGGAACAAGCCTTTTGATCGCTAGCCAGCGGCCATCAGAAGTGTCCGAAACCATATTCTCTCAATGCAGCAACTTCCTCGCAATGCGCCTAACAAACCCTGATGACCAAGCATATGTAAAGCGATTACTGCCCGACACTCTTGGCAATCTTACTTCTGGCCTTCCAGCTCTTGAGGCTGGTGAGGCTCTAATGATTGGAGACGCTTCAGTCATGCCATGTGTGGTATACGTCACACCATGCAAGCCTGAACCATCGTCCAGCGATATTCCTTATTTCGAATTGTGGAAGAAAGAGTGGAGATCAGTAAAATTTAGCGAGATTGCAAAGGATTGGCGGCAATAGCTGGACATCATTCTCTTTTAAACAGTATTACCGACTCGTGAAGGCTGTACTAATGATTGAAACATCTATTTGAAATTCAAAATGGCAAAAAACGGAAGCAGGCATGTTTTCGATTGGACACTCCCTTGGCCGGAGAAATGGTCGAATCGGGTAAAGGGGAGTTTTTAGCTCCCCCTCCCCATACCACCTGGCATGCGGGTCCGCACTAGGCGGTTCCCAGAGGTTATCGGGCCTTGGCCGGATAGTGAATGTTCACCCACAG
>CAZXAC010000238.1:0-4088 GCA_964638335.1 uncultured Lentisphaera sp.
AAATGGCGATGTTAACCAGCAAACCGATAATTGTGTGAGGAGATGTAATGCCATCGGTCACGTATAGGGTGTTAAACGTAATAACATAGCTGTTATAAATAAAAACCAAGGTATTAACCAGCAACCATGCATTTGTATCGTTGTTAAGTGTTGCTGGCTTATCTGCTTGAGTCGGGCTAGTAGTTTCCTGATTTTGTTTTGCAATGATCTGTTCTTGAGCTGTTAAAATTTTTGCGACTTGTTCTTTATTCAATTTCCTCTCTTGCAATAAATATGCCCCAATAGGTTTTTTGGCACCTATTGCCTCATCTATCTTTTGATTTTCTAAAGCATTAGCCAGATCTTTTTGGGTAAAAAAACCCATTGAGACCCCGATTGCCCCGAACAATTTGTCTTTTTCTTGATCGTTCATGTACCCTCCGTTTGCCTCTTAAAAGTATTGTGGACCCAGTGTGAATAAAAAAACACTATATTTTGAAAGTAGCGACACTTATAACTAACCTCAAGATAAAAACCAAAAAAGTCGCTATTAATTCGAATATTTCCATTTCGCGGGAACAAAAGCACATTTTATCGAATGTATTTGTTTCAGTTCGTTTTGAGTAAACGTTCCTTCAATTTTAAGTGAAAGAGAAGTCGTATATTCCGCCAAATCATCTGGCAAAACAAAAAATGGACACAGATGAAATACTCTCCAATTTAAATATCTACCAAAGGGATGCACGCTAAACTCTCGAAAAGATTTATTTTGCGCTAAAACTTCTACTTCATTTGCTCGAATCTCCTGGTTCATGTTATCCATGTAAAAAATTTGTAAACGAGCACTTTTTTGGGCCAAGGCTGACTCTAAAAAATCAAATGCTTTTGGATCCAGGATATACCACTTCCATTTTAAATATGAGCCGGTTTCATTCTGGTGAGTGTTTACCCAAAGAACCCTGTTCCTGCCGTCCATGACACCATAATTATCAAATTCGCCGCACAATTGAGAATCCTTCGAATTGTCAATTGTGCCTTCCTCGGTTAACTGACCATTCATCATTAACTCTCTTTCCCCAGTTTTTTCTGCTATTTTGTCCAAGACTTGAAGCAAGTTCGGGAGAAAGTTTTTTAAGTATGATTCAATGTCATATTTAACCACGATTTCAAATGACACAGAGCTTGGGTTGCCGGCTTGCACTCTTTTAGGTTTTTCTACCGCAGCAATAAGAAATTTCTCGGGAAAGCCGTTACAAGCCTCTTCAAGCAATCGTTGAGCACTAACCTGTTTTTCAATGGCGGTCAATTCTTCCCTAAAAAAACTACTATTATCACTTTTTATTTCAATTTTAGCTTTTCGCAGGTGCTCAATTAGTTTTTCGCGAAAAATCTTCGCTTGAATTTTAACTGAAACCCCGTCATCAAGTTTTTTCGAATCGCCAACTTGGTGCCATTGTTCAACAAAAGAATCAGAGTTAGAAAGAATCAGCTCTGTTACAACTTCATCGTTTTTAATAAGGACGTCAGAATCAACTAAGGAACCAATAGCTTGCTCAACAGCGCTATGTCGAGCGTTTTTCAAGGCCGAAGCCTCTTCTTTTCCAAAACCAGTTGTTACGACAAGCTGAGGGCTTTGAGCAAAAATTGCTGAAGTCACAACCACCAACAGAAATATTAACCATGTTCTCATGACTTATAGCCGCCTTTAATAAACTTCAATATCTCATCGAGCAATCAAACTTTTTTTGTGTGGGTTCTATAGACCGGAGGACATATCTGATTCTTGGTTTTTTTTAGATAATATGTTGTTTCTATGTTCTTCATATTTTTTGTCGAGCGATTTCAAAGAATTGTTGTATGAAATCATCATACGTTTAGGCCAAAAAGAAAATGAACAATCGCCATCCTGAGTGCTAAAGAACTCGTCGTTTGGGCTTTTGCCGTCCCACGTTGCCCATTTTTCACTCTTCAGAACTGGGTATTTGGTGCTAATAACCTTAAAAAGCTCTGCCTGATTATGTTCTGCAAGTGATAAATCTAAAGGACTAAGACTAATCATATAGAGAGCATGGGAAACATAAACTTCTTGCTTTTTACCCAGGATACGAAAGGCTTTGCCAGGGTTTGCCAGCAACATGCCAGGGACATGCGTAAAGTTAATATGCGCTTTAAACGGAATATTTGCCAGAATAATAGACTCTGCTTGAATTTGGCTCCCCAAACTAATAAGGTAGCTTTCTTTGCCATTCGGCAGTATTATTTTTAAACCATTTTCAAATTCCCCCCACTGCTCCTGCTGATCTAAAAAAGCCTTAACCGATTCCATTGTTTTTGTTACAAAATCAGAATCAGAAAGCTTAATTGCGTCATTAGATATGTCCGAAATATCAACATAAATCGCATTTATTGTGGGTATTGTTTTCAGCTTCCGAAAAACATCGAACATATTATCAGACCACTGAAATGGTGCTAGTGGTGTTAAAGAACTTGCCGGCCAATTCTGAACCAACGGTTTGAATTGGACGGGCAAAGCTGACGCCTGATTTGTCGAATTAGTTGCTTCAAATGAAGAGGTCGGAAACTGCGATGTTTGCTCAGAATTGAACGAAGAGCTCTCCGAGCCTTCTGAACCTTGGGATTCTACGACAATCTTGCTGTCTATGGTTTCGTATTTATCGATGCTAGGCCAACGAATTAGAACATCTGTGTCTTTTTTCGAGAAATAGAAACGCCTTAAATCTTCGCGCAAGGTTTTGTCGACAAGTTCATGGGATAAAGCGGCAAAAAACACGGTGAGCTCACTTGAAGAGTCTTTATTGCGAAGCAATTTCATTTGCTGAAAAAATGCTTCGCGTTGGTTTGTTGCTGCCAGCATTTTTGCCTTTTCTCGGTGACAATCCAGAGATAATGGGTATGAGGCAACTAATTCCTCAGCCACTAACAGCGCATTAACAAAGTCTTTTTTGCCGAAATACTGGTTATATTGCTCAATTCGCGGATCCACCTGCGAAAAACAGCTACTGAACGCCCCCAAAACAAGAAGCATTAAAACAAAATGACGAACTCGCATGACCCCCTCCGTTAAAGACTCAATTATATTGGTATAATATTGAAGAGCGTGCAATCATGCAACACAATATTGCTTTTCGAACAATTGAAAGTTTAACAACAAATGTTTTGGCGAAACACAATATAATGCAGGTCGGTGCCTTGGCTTTGATTTTTTCTCATCCTAATAATAACCATAGTTTCTGTGGTGGGGGAATAAAATATTGACAATTAACTCCAGACCGATTAAACTGATTAGGCTGATCAGACTGATCAGCCTAATCAGTTTACACTTAAAAGGAGACGCAAATGGCAAGAGTCCAGGTAATCAACGAAGCAGAGCACGATTTTGATGACCCTAAGGGATGGAAACTTCTATTTCAGTGGTGTTTGTATGTTTACGACGATGGAAGGTCTGAAAAAGGCTATCGATTTATATGGCGAAGGCCTGAAAGCGAGGGTGCAACGCTACAGGCTGCTCGTGGGCAAGCACGCATCCCATCCATTGAAATAGCAAACCTTTTAATTGAAAAGGCGAAAAAAGATGGTTGGGGCAACCTCAAGGGTTAATATCTTGAAGTTCCCAGATGTCGAGTGCGATTAAACCTTGTCTGGCATACAGCCTGCTATGGGTCTATGGTTGCCTGGTTACCGATCATTTGTTTAATATTGGTTGGCACCAGATCGCCTCGATAAGCCGCTGACTGTGTATCGTTCGAGGTGGGTAGTATTTGCAATAAATTTAGGTTTGAAGGCTGTTGCAACAAAAAGCCCCTTAAGTAGGAAGTATTTTTTTTATTTCCTAAAAAATTTTAAGGAGTTCTTCATGAATATATTTTCGATGACTTTGAACAAAAACATCAGGATCCATGCCACGACACAATCTGAAACAGTCGCTCTCATGTTCATTATCTTTGTCTGGCATATATTGGTTCTCTGGCTTGGAGTGTGATCCGGTAGGGCAGAGAGTTGGACAAACGCAGACCAGCCCGCAAGTTTCCGCATAAACTTGTTATGCGGAAGCCGAGTGAGCCCCTCTTTTAGGGTGCGAGGGAGTGCCG
>CAZXAC010000239.1:0-4006 GCA_964638335.1 uncultured Lentisphaera sp.
TATTCACTCTGTTACGCCAATTTGATGCCCCTCCGATTATAAAAAGGCCATTTGCCCCAAAGGTGATAGTATACCCGGAATTGAGATCAAAACTTGGGCACAGCAGCCGAGTTTCTCCAGACCCCAAAGCAGTGCTAGTAAGCAACACAATGTTGTATATTTTGAATTGATTATACCATAACGTAGTGACTCCCAATTCGGATACATTATTGGTATTGTTGTATTGTCTCGGATAGTAGCCGGCATTGTCGCTTCTGTACATTTCGTATGCGACTCCGAGCTGTTTCAACATGTTGCTACATTGTATCTGTTTGGCTTTTTCCTTTGCTCTCCTGAGGGCGGGAAGCAATATGGCGACAAGCAGTGATATTATCGCAACCACAACCAATAGTTCAATGAGGGTGAACTTAGAATGAACGCTTTTAGTCATAGCACTACCCAACTAATATATACAATATAAAACATTGCAACCCCACACGCTATTACCCTAGCACGACATTTGTTAAAATCAATGCAATAATCTGTGAAAACTTATCATCATTGGGATATAATTCCGAATATTCGTCTTGGGAATAGTCTCAAATCAGGGAAATCAATTTATCCAACTCAAGCTTGGTGCCTACCGTGATGCGGAGATATTTTCCGGTTGTTTTCCCTGGGAAATAGCGGACAAGAACTCTATTTTTTTTCAGATGGAGATATGTTTCCTTCGCGTTTTTTCCCGATTTCCCAGGTGGTGCGGCGAATACGAAGTTGGTCTGGGAATCAATCACCTTGAATCCTTTTTTTCTGAGGCTATCGATGAGGAATTTTCTGTTGGATTTTATAAGATTTATGTTTCTCTCGAAATTTTCATTGTCAAGAATTGCGATTTTCGCAATCTCCTGGCTTATCCTGTTTACGTTGTAGGAGTCTTTTACTTTCATCATCTGGGAAATGATTTCTTCAGAGGCTATTGCGAAGCCAAGCCTTATGCCGGCCAGTGAATAGCTCTTTGAAAGAGTTCGGCATATGACTAAATTTTTATACTTCCCCAATAAATCGATGCAATCATCTTCGGCAAAATCAGCATATGCCTCGTCAACAAGAACAATTCCTTTGGATTTACTGCATATTTCTCGAATGCGTTTTTTTGGAAAACTATTGCTTGTCGGTGCGTTTGGACGAGTTATCATGAACAGTGAAGAATCAAGTCCTTTTCGTGGTATTTCAGTGGGGATGGAAAAGTCTTTCTCAAGCGAAATTTTTACGCACTCCGTTCCCTGTATTTCGGCGAGGACAGGATAAAGGGAGTAGCTTGGGTCAAAATATGCCATAGTCTTTTTTTTGTCCGTGCAGCAGCGGACTATCATATTTAATATGTCATCTGATCCGTTGCCGACTATTACGTTCGACTCCTTTACCGCGAATTTATCAGCTATTATTTTGCGAAGCTCACACGATTCAGGGTTTGGATAAAGCCGCAAAATGCCTATGTCCAAGGTGGAAAGATACTTTTTTATCTTCCTGCTGGGAGGAAACGGATTTTCGTTGGTGTTGAGTTTTACAATACCTTTTTCCTTGGGTTGTTCTCCCGGGACGTAACCCGACATCTCTAGAATATCTTTTCTGAAAAATGATTTCATGTTTTTTTGATTTTCCAGTAATATAGTTTTAAGAACGTCCTAAAGCAATCATTTATGAGTAGTACGCCTATTTAGCCAGATCAATCGCCGATATTTGTAAGTTTCAGATTTAAACGATTCTTGAGGAAAGAGGAAAACTTTTTGTCTTCGTCCATATTTTCTATCAAAGTACTTCCATCTTTCAATCGTGAGATTTTGATATTATCATCTTGAGACAGACTGATCTTAAACTCGTATCCGTGATGAGGACTTCCGTCTGATCGTTTTATCTTCGTATTTGCCTGGATTTTAACCTTTACAAGATTTTTCCCTGCGCTTTGGCTTGCGATTTTCGCATATGGGCTGATTGAAGGATTGGACAGGAATATCAGGCTTCCGCAGTCAAAATAAGAAAACAATTGGGGGGCGCCTTCGGAGAAGGAGATCAGCGACTCGGAGCAGTAGACCTTGTCAATCGCTGAAAAACCGTTGGAACTCAATAATTCTATTATTTTCTGGGAATGTTCTTTCCCTGGAACGTTGATTACGTAGGCGGAATCAGTATCAGGGCGCAAGGCGACTATCGCGGGCGGCCTTCCTCCTCCGCTTATGGCGTAGGTCTTCGAGCCCCTCAAGACTGGAATAAAGAAGCAAAAACTGATGCTTGCGAAAATCGCAACAGCGCATATAAGGCAAAGTTTTTTACCAGGTTTTGTAAATATCAGAACGAAAAGCGGGAGCGAAAATGTAAATAAAAATGCCGTGAAAGGAGGACTTGCAAGGCGTATGGCAGGACCTGAAAAAGACGTTATTACAATTCTAAAGACGAAGATAACAGAATCGAATACGCATGAAATGATTTCGCAAGGGCAGAGAAGGGCTATGAAGGATATCAAAAATATAAGCCATAGAAATGGTGTCGCTGCCAGATTTATGACGACAGACATTGGATTGAAAAGATTTTGGTTGAACAGCGATATCTGAAGTCCAGCCAGGAAAGCTATGCAACACATAAGCAAAGTGCTTAGATTTAATTCCAAGAAGGTCCTTATGAATGGTCTTGCAAGACGGTCAGTGCTGAAACGACTTGATATGTTTAATAGATTTTTAAAGTCTGAAATCTTTTTCCATCCGGCAATCAAAAATGCCGTTATAGTGAAGGAATATTGAAACCCAGAGTCCAGAACTGAAAAGGGATTCATAAGTAGGGATACTGATACGGCGTGGAACAGTGCCGAAAAGGGGCAGGGGGGATATAGGGATGCCTTTTGAAAAGACCACAAGGTGATCATGAGGAATGCCCTTATCGCGGATGGCTGAAAACCTGTTCCGTACACATAAGCAAATACTATAAATGGAAGAAGAACGTATCGTACCCTAAAGGACAGAAAAAACAGAAATGGCAGTACTATCAATGCGAAAATCGCAGTATGCATTCCACTTATCGCGATTATGTGTATTGTGCCGCTCATTAGGAGTTTTTTGTTGGTTGAACGATCGATCCCTTGACGACATCCGAATATCAAGGCGGCTATCATTTCCTTGTTGTCTTCGTCCGACAATACTGAAGAAATCCTGCGCAAGGCTTTGTTTCTGATTGATAAAAAACTTGATGTTATGGAGTTTCGATGTCCTACAATACTAATTTCGTTTGCATGAAGCAGAAAAGGAGTCTGCCGTGAAAGCATAAAATCGCTTTGACTGAAATCGCCTTCAAAAAGTGATCCTGAAGGCCTAGACAAGCTGCCTTTCACCTCCAACAGGTCTCCGTAGGATAGCTTCATCTTTCTGTCGTTTGATATCAAAGCGGCGTTGATATTTGTTTGTATAGGAGATTCGTCATTTTGCGAAAATCGCAATTCATCTATTGTGCAATAACTGTAAAACGGTTTATCGAGCCATTCGATATCTTCACCGGCAAGATTGAAATCTTTGACTTCAATAAGCGCGACGACTCCGCAATCGTTGGGTAGATATGAGAGATTGTCTTCGCCCTTCCAAAGGTAAGCGGATGCTGAAACAAGAAGGAATGATGAGAAGGCCTTTATAAAATTCCCAAGACCGCAGATGTAAGAAATCGCGGAGAAAAAAATTAATAGAAGTAAAATCGTTGAAGGGTTAAGATTTCTGCTCCATATCAATGCCGCGAGCATCGCTCCGCACGCGATAGAAAGGGAAGGCCTAAGATTGAACGGGATTATTCCCGATGGCATTCTTTCTCCTATAATTTTTTTGCGGACAAGGAAAGCCTGAAAATCAGTTTTCGCCCAATATACGCTTGTAACTTGCGTGAGATGATATCAAACTTCTTCCGAAGGCTTTCATTGTTTTGCGGGACGTATTGAGCGACTTATCTTTTTTGCTTACTCGCAAGATTCCTTTGCTATTGCAGCCCTTCCAGT
>CAZXAC010000240.1:0-3998 GCA_964638335.1 uncultured Lentisphaera sp.
TTTTTAGTGTAATGCCATTTAAAAATAAAAAACCCGCCGGTTAAATTAACCGGAGGGTTTTTATTTTGGTATTTTTAAGAATCAGGGGGCTGCAGAAATAGCTGACAGGATATTTTTTAGAAATCTACCCTTATACCGGCCTTAGCGCCTACACCTTTGCGGTCGTCAGATTCAGCAAAACCATACCCCTCTACAAAAGGACTAACTTCGATCCCGGATTTCTTTTCCTCTTTCTTCTGATCTACCGTCACCTGCGCTCCCGGCTGAGCGATGATATGCGTGATCTGTTTCGTGGTCTGCGTAGGCATAAAGAATGCCCGATATATTGTCAGGCCCGCAAAGCCGACAAGCGCAATACCGGTCGCATAACGCAGTGTCTTGACCCAAGGCAAAAACTGAAAGAAGCTCCCGGCGAATTTTAATAAACTAAACTTTTCGCTTTCCGACATTCTGCACCTTGCCTTTCAGCCAGAGATATAAAAACATCCCTAACCCTCCGACTATATTCCCTAAAGTAAAAGCTATAAACACCTTCATTTTTCCACCTCCTCTTTTTTCGGTTTAACCTCAGCCCTTTCCAATATGCCTATAACAAGATTCATATCTTTTATAAGGCCTTGCTTAATCAGTTCGTTCATTTTTAATTTATAGAGCAGGCTCTTGTGATCCCGGATAACCAAGGCAAGCCGCCGATACTCATGCAGATCAAATTCAAGCCTTACTTTACTGATTTCTTCCATCTCGGCTTCTTACCTTTAAATCGTTTCTTAAATCGTCGATTGCCTTCAAAATTCGGTCGTTTTCTTTTTCAAAGAATTTGCAGTGCAGATCAAACTCCGCCTTTGAAACAAACTGGCTGCGCGGCATATGTATCTGGTCATTCGCTAGGTGCTGAAAGAGCTTCTCGTCAATGCGGCTCACCTGCGCCATAATCGTGCCGAGCATAAAAATGGCGATTGTTACTAAGACCGGCGTAATATATTTTGTCCAGTTCCCGCTATTCTGCATAAGACTACACCACCATCTTCGCAAGATCGTCATCAATCAAAGCAATATTTTCATCTATCTTCTGCCTCTGCTTCAAAAACATATCTTTTGCGGTTTTAAGGTTTCCCTTTGAGTACTCCTGTTTTTCGCCGTTAGGATAGGTAACGATTTTCTTTCCATTCTTATATTCCACTGTGGCTTTTGCCATTTTCTACCTCCTTTTAAGACTGACCGCCTCTGACAGGCCGGACAAAACACATATCGCTAACTCTGCTCCAGACTGTTTTATAACCATCATATGGATACATACACCAGGCTCCGTCAAGCCATGGCGCACAGACAGTTGACGACCAATTAGGCGTCCATGTATCCGGAAATGGTATGAAATACATTGGATCAAATGCCGGATCATACCTTGAATGGTCTACAATTGATAAAAGTTCGTTAATATTCGGCATGCGCCAGTCGTCATGACCGGCAAAGTCAAGATTCTCGCAGGCGTTGATCGCGTCATACCAGTACATAGACGATCCTAACCCTGCTGCCTGTGGATCCTTTATCCACATAAGACCTGTGGCCATATCGATTATTGTTCCGTCACCGTTATCAATGAACCTCTGTCCGCCGCCAATTGGATATCCTTTCTGATAATAACCGTCGTCTCCCATAACATAGACCATATATTGTCCCGTCTTCGGGAGCCCGCCGTTTGAAGTTATCTCTGTTACCCGCTTTATTATCCTGCTTGCTTTCCTGTGCTTAAGATGCAGTTGCATTTTTAACACCTCCTCTATGCTTCGTAAGTTGCTGTAATTTTTCCTGACTCGCTCCCCGTCTTGATCACCCTGAAATCTTTTATGTGATAAATAGAGGGCAGTTCTACAATATCCCCGTCTTCTAAAAGGGCGCCGGATGACGGTGTAGGATTCTGCCCGTTAACGAAATACCTCATCTGACCGCCTTCCGCATGAATAAGCGCAAAAGAAGCAGGCACACCGATGCCCGGATCATAAATTGACGGCGTCAAACTCCTGGCAACATCATCAACAATGATCTCCTCGTGATTAATAACCTTTCCCATAGCTAAGTTCCTCCTTTAATTTTTACCGCCGGACCGCTTTCAAATACTGTCTTTGTGGGCGGCGGTATCTTTTGTTGAACATCATCCCAATCTCTTAAGCAAAATTTGACATTCCTATTTTCAGAGTAAAACCTCTCTAAATCCGCTGCTTTCATCCTTTCATGCGCGCAAGGATAAAAGGCCGGATTAAGGTCTTCTAAATCTATGTGCTTATACTTTTCGTAGTCAGGAGTGCCCGGGATCGGCGTATATGGCAGAGTTACTGCCTCTGCTCCATAGCTTTTAATCAGGTCAATAGTGTGTTTAATGTCTTCCGTGGTTTGGTTTGGCGCGCCAATGATTAGAAAAGAACGAAGCCTCTGGAAATGCCTCTTTGCGATATTCATTGCCCGTTCCCAATCGGCAACAAAACAATTTCTTCTCCATTCTTTAATGATAATATCGCTGGCGCTCTCAATCGGGATATTGACCGAACGAAACCCGGCATTAACCATCTTCTCTGCAATCTCATCAGTTAATAAGCGCGCCTCTACGCCGCCGTAGGAATAAAGCTCGATGTTTAAACCTTCTTGGATAACCTTATCGAGAATAATTTTAAAGTGATTTTCGTATCCGTAGAGGATATTGGCGTCGAGAAAGATAAACTTCTTTATTCCCATTGACGTATAGTATTTAAGTTCACTCACCACTTCATCCGGACTGGTATTCACTTTTGTGCAGCCTTCCACAATGTGAACGGCGCAATACGAGCAATGGTTAGGACAGCCCACCGAGGTCCCAAGGAATATCCTCTCAGGAATGTTATCTCCGAATAAATCCGTATCTATCTTGATAAAATTATCGTTTACAGTCTTTTCTTCTAAGGTCATTATTTCATCGGCCCCTGATGCCACAGCATGTTCCGGACAAAGAATAGCGTATAGGCCGCCGACCTTTACCGGAACCTTCGGCATTGTCCTTTTACACTCGGCTACGATCTCATAAACTGCCCGCCAAAGAAAAGTAAAGGTATTGCCTACAAAGATCTTGTCAGGCTGAAACTCCTCCAGTTTTTTTGTCAGCTCTTGGATCGGCAAGCCCAGCCTGTGAAACTCCCTGCAGAGTTTTTCATTCTCAAAGTTGCCGCATTTCTTATAACCGATGAATTGCGATACCGGCATGCCCTTGAAATACATTGCGTCAGGCTTGTTCTCCATAAACTTCCTCGGCCGGTAAAGAGGATACATGTTAAAAAGCTCAACTGCATGGCCTTCCCTGCGCAATTTTGTCGCAACCTTGTAAATACCCACCGGCGAATTCCGATACATCATCGTTATAGTGGTATATTCATATGGAACGATGCATAAATACTTCATGGCTTAGTCCTTAGGCTTCGCGGTAAGCAAAGACAGCCCCTTCTTTACATCCTGCAACTCTTTCACCAGGCGGATCATACAACGGGCCATTACGTCTAACTTGTCCTCTACAAGCTCCGCAGGCTCATCTTTGTTGACCTTATATATAACGCCTTTATCTTTTAGGTCTGCCATTTCGCCCTCTTTAAGTAATAATTTACCTTCCACAAGCAGCCTCCTTATTATTGGCCGTAAGGCACTGGATATCCTTTCATTCATTTCGCAGTAGCCGTTGTCAGGAACCGCCGCGGGATCCTGATTTAAATACATGTTTGTCGCAAAACACCTGTTGCAGGAAAACACCTTGCAGTTAAGGCATTTAACCGCCTTCTGGCGCATTTCTTTGATTTTCTTAAAAGCCTTGCCGTTTTCGTCTATCCCTTTCCAGACATCGCCCAGGCAAAAATCATATTTTTTAGAGTAGGCAACGAATCTGTGGCAAGGATAGATCTTGCCCTCAGTTGAAATGCCTATTAAGTATTCCCCGGCCCTGCAGCCTTTCTGCCGGTTAAATGAATTGTCAACTATCCTCTCCA
>CAZXAC010000241.1:0-3990 GCA_964638335.1 uncultured Lentisphaera sp.
TCTCTGAGAGCAGAGACCGTGACCGGTATCTGCCGATTCGTTGATCTCTACAATGGTGAGTTTGATCCGAAACGAGCCGTAAAGCGGTTTCGTACCGTGGATCCCCTGAAGATTTACCGTGACGGCAAGGCCATGGGAGACAATCTCCCCGGCTATAAGAAGTATCTCTACCAGGTACTGCTGATCTACAACGGAGCCAGTAAGAAGGCTGCGCTGCCAATGAAGTTCTGAGGAGGGCTTTCCGGATGAGAGATGAGAACAAAACGTACCGTCAGCCCGGAACTGTGAACAACTGGATCTACAAGCGTGGGGACATTTATCTGGCGAATCTGAACCCTTTCAAAGGGGTAGAACAAGGGGGCACACGGCCCGTATTGGTTGTTTCAAACGACATCGGGAACTTCTTCAGCGAGTTGCTGCTTATCGCCCCAATCACTTCCCAGATAAAGAAAATAGATCAGCCGACGCATGTGCTTCTTAAGAATGTACGCGGTTTGAGCACGGATTCGATTGTCTGTCTGGAACAGATCAAGGGAATCGACAAGCTGAGGATTCTGAAATACCTCGGCAGGATCAGCAAGGAGCAGATGACGGCGGTCGATGAAGCGGCCATGGAAAGTCTGGGAATAGAACTTCCGGAATGTGTCGAGGCTCCATGATATAGAAAACGGTCCGGCTATCATAGCCGGATCGTACATAAACAGGAGGTGAAAATAATATGGAAAAACTTCTTACGAGGAAGGAGGCGGCAAAGCTCCTGGGCATCAGCATTGCAACGCTAGATGCTGCCAGAGCAAATGGACTGGTCTCCTTTGTCCAGTACTGCGAGAATGGCAGCGTGTATTTCACAGAGATGAGTCTTCAGGAATATGTCGCACGATCGACTCATAGAGCAAAACCGAGGGAAGTCAATACCGGGACTACATTCAGGAATCCGAGAAATAGTGTGCGAAGGTGACATCCTTGATTCAGGGCTCGGCTCCCTGAGAGAATATAGCCGCAACCGAATGAGCAAGGAGGTCATATAGATGCCGAAAAAAAGAGTCCCTTACTTCAATTACAACACTGTAAGCATAAACGGACATGAGTATTTCAAGGCTTATGTCATGAATGCAGATAAAAAACTGGTAATCGTATATGGAAAAACAATCGAGGATCTCTGCCAAAAATATGAGGAGGCGGAGCGCCGATCCGAAAACGATGCTTTTTCCAGACGTTCTCCTACAGTAAAGGAATACTGCGAGAAATGGCTACTAATGCAATCTGCAAACGTCCGGGCAACCACGCTGATCGATTACACATCCAAAGTCAATCGACATATCATAGCGCCGCTTGGACATATGAGGATGGCTGAGGTTACTGCAGATGATATCAAGCTCGCACTGGTGCCTGTTTCCAAAAAGTCCGCATCGGTTTTTAAATCAGTCAATATCCTATATAGGTGCATCTTTAATTCAGCTGAAGACAGTAAGATCATCACCTATAATCCTACGAGGTTCCTTTCCTCAAAAGGCGGAGGCGTTCCGCAGAAGGACCGGGAAGCACTGACAGATGAACAAGTAGCTCTTCTTCTCAATACGATCCGAGGACTTCCTCCTTATGTATTTGTCATGCTAGGCCTGTATGCAGGTCTGCGTCGGGAAGAGATTCTGGCTTTGAAATGGGAGTGCGTTGTTCTGGATACTGACGCTCCGTATTTGAAAGTTCGTCGGGCTTGGCATACCGAAAGCAACCGACCGGTCATTATGACGGAATTGAAGACTCCTGCAGCCAGAAGGGATATAGCTATTCCTAACTGCCTGGCAAACTGTCTGCGGGAAGCAAAAGAAAAATCAATATCAGATTTTGTGATTGCCAACAGTGATGGAGAGCCACTCTCGTACTCCCAGTTTAAGAATTTATGGCGGTTCATTGTTGTTAGAACAGCTAAGCCGCGACCAGCGAAAAAGAAGGTTGATGGCAAGTATGTAAAGTACACGCTGTACCCGCAATTAGGTGAGATGGCAAAGAATAATGGGAAAGTCCAATATGTCCTGGACTTTGAAGTCACACCACATCAACTCCGACATACCTATATTACCAACCTGATCGCTGCCGGTGTGGATCCAAAGACAGTGCAGTATCTGGCAGGTCATGAAAAAAGCAAGATCACCATGGATATCTATGCCAAGGTGAAATACAACAAGCCGGAGGAACTGGCAAAGGCTTTGACAGGAGCTTTTGAGCAGTGGACGAAGCCAAAAGAATCATAAAGCCGAAAAAGTCAGGGTGAGGATCATTAGATCCTCGCCCTTTTTCCATACATAAAGGTGACATCCTGGATTAAAGGTTTTTCTTTTGAGAGAATGACCTCACCATAGTTTAAGGAGGACAGAACATGGCAAAAAAGAATCAAGAAAGCACTCCGATTCCTTCGTATACCCGAGTAAAACGAAGAGACAATTACTACCTTAGAGCCCGGGTATATGATGCAGACGGAAAGAGAATCGATATCTACGGGAAAGATGAAGAAGAACTGGCCCAGAAAGTTCTTGAGGCACAAAAGAAAATTGAGGACTTGCGTTTCAGGAAAGTAAATCCCACAGTAGCTGAATACTGCGAAAAATGGCTGGAGATGCAGGCTGCTCATGTGAGGCCGAGTACTCTCAGAGGATATGAGTTGACTGCGCGAAAGTATATTATTGAACCACTTGGGGATATGTACATGTCAGATGTTACTGCAGATGACATTAAGATAGCGATGATCCCTGTGTCGAAACGATCCGAGGACGTGTACAACAAGGTTAACATGCTTTTTAAGAGCATCTTTTATTCGGCGGAGTACAGCAATCTCCTTAAGGACAATCCGACCAAGAACCTCAATTCAAAAGGCGGAGTTCCCAAGAAAGAAAAAGAGGCATTGACAGATGCGCAGGTAGAGCAATTGTTGGAAACAATCCGTGACTTGCCGCCGTATACGTTTGTGATGATTGGCTTGTATGCCGGTCTGCGGAGAGAAGAAATCCTGGCCTTGAAATGGGATTGCGTTCATCTCGACGAGAAGGTACCGTATATCTCGGTACGGAGAGCCTGGCATTCGGAGAAGAATCGCCCGGTAATCACAACGGATCTTAAAACACCGGCGGCCAAAAGGGATGTTCCCATTCCGGATAATCTGGCTGATTGCTTGAGAAAAGAAAAAGAAAAATCTATTTCTGAGTATGTGATTGCAGACAGGAACGGACAGCCGCTTTCATACTCTCAGTTTGTCCGGATCTGGAATTATATCAAGGTCCGCAGCACCAAAGAACGCACACTGTACAAATACGTGAACGGACAAGCGATCCGAAAGAAGTTTAAGCCTGAGCCTGGGCAGAAATGCGTAAACCGGGAAAATATCGTGTACTGCCTGGACTTCACAGTAACGGCGCATCAGCTGCGTCACACCTATATCACCAACCTGATCTATGCGGGAATTGATCCAAAGACGGTCCAGTATCTGGCAGGTCATGAGAACAGTAAGGTTACCATGGACATCTACGCAAAAGCCAAGTATAATAAGCCCGAAGAGCTTTCTTCCGTCGTCAATGGTGCATTGAAAAAGCCGGACGATCGGTCTAAAGGCTAACATCTCGCTTTATGAGGAGAAAAAACAAGTAGTTAAGTGGTGGGGCACCAAATCCGGAAAGCCTCAAAAATCCAGTAAAATCAAGGGTTTTGGGACTCGATATTGCGGCAGTACGGCTTGAAGAAGGCCAGAAGAGCACCTCAGTTCTCGAAGCGATAATCTTTTTTCAAAAGTGCAACAGCCCGGATGCAGTATTGTTTCCGGGCTGTTTTGGTGCGCGCGACCTTGACGGCGAAAGTCCGTTACGGAAACGATGGTATAAAACGTATAAAGCGGTGAACTGTGAAATTTTACCGAACAAATGTTTGCAATATTATACGAGTATGATATAATATTGAAGGCATCATCCGGTGTTGGGTGATACCGATTCCGGGAATAATGAA
>CAZXAC010000242.1:0-3929 GCA_964638335.1 uncultured Lentisphaera sp.
AATGTTGCTCCATGTATGCCATCTTTTCCGATTCTTCCGCCTGCCATCACTATAAGGTCTCCTGGAATTATACTTTTTTCGAAGCCTCTAATTTTCCCGATTTTCTTTGGTAGAGACCCCAGTGTGCCGCAATATACCAACGGCTTTCCGATGTAGGAAGGATCAAAATATTCCCAGCCTACGGTGTAAGGTATCCCGCTTTGGTTGCCTCCATCTATTACACCCTTATGTATCCCATCACGAAGGCGTCTTGGATGCAAGAGCCCATCTGGAATCTCTTTTGAAGACGTAAATGGAGACGCGAGGCAGTATCCCCACACGTTCGCAATTAGGTTTGCCCCTTGTCCGGTTCCCATTGGATCGCGGTTTACACCTACTATGCCTGTTATAGCGCCGCCGTAGGGATCGAGAGCCGAGGGACTGTTATGCGTCTCCACTTTGTAAACCAAATCGAGATTTTTATTGAAAGATATTACTCCGGCATTGTCGTGAAAAACTGAAACCAACCAATCCTTTTTTCGTGAGATCTCTTCGGTGCTTTTCTGTATGAAACTTTTGAAACAGGATACAATCTTTCGTCTTTCCCCTTTTTCGTCGATATAATCTATTTCTGCGCTAAATATTTTATGCTTGCAGTGTTCTGACCAAGTTTGGGCAAGTACTTCAAGTTCAACGTCTGTTGCATTTTTTGAGAGACCAAATTTTTCGCGTCCCGAAGCTCTCCGGTAATAATCTCTTATAACTTTCATTTCATCTAGAGTAAGCGCAAGTAAACCCTCTCTGCTCATTTTCAATAATTCATCATCTGACACTTCAAGGTCGTATTCATTTGTTGTAGGTTTGTCGTCTATTTTTACGTAAGGTAGATTTGCTGGAACACCTTGTTTCCTTATCTCATCAGATGAAAATATGGAAATGGTTTCAATAAGCTGATTTGCGAGGAGTCCTTGGGCGAGCCTTTCCAGATCCTTCCTTTTTAACTTTGAAGACTTGAAGATATATTCAAGTGAACTAAAAACGTTTTCGTCCTCCTCAAGGCGTCTTCCGAGTATGTCTGAAAGAGCTTCTTTAGCTGTTTTTCCTACGTTGTCCGTTACGCCGGGGCGAAGACCTATTCTTGCAATCCAGCGAGCATCCTTGGAATCGCTCTTATTGATCCTCCATTTTTCTGTTACAGGATTTGCGATCTCAGCGGCCATTCGAGAAGCTTCCGAATCTTTTATTCGAGCGTCTATTGTGTAGACTCTTCTAACGCGAACTTCGCCAACGTCCATTCCAAAATAATTTTTTGCTCCGGACTTTACTGATTCAGCAATCGGATCGGGCCAGTTGTCAATAACGCTTATCTCTATCCTATTCATAAAAAGAAACCTGATTTGTTTTAAGGTGGAAAACCCTTAACTTATACACGCAAATTCTTTTTTCATCATTAAACACTAAAAAAAACGAAAATGAAAATTCCTTCTGTATCCGGCAAAAATTTATCCTTTTTTGTTTGTGGTCTGTTATGGGGCGTTGTATTAGCATATATAATCGGAGGAATCTTCCTGAAAAAGTTTATAATCCTGGAATATAAATCCAATTTTACTGTTAATGATACAGCCGACAAGATTGCAAAAAACGCTGTATACACCGGACGATGGCTTGCAAAGGTTTCTCCGTGCGCGCTGCCCCAGCCTTCTGACAATACCGACGTCAGAATTGTCACTCTTTGCAATGCGGAAATCGCTAAATCTATCGTCGATGATCATGGTTCAAGGAGGCTGTCCTCGATCATTCCATGCCAAATTGCAATATACAGAAAGCCAGATGGTTCCACTGCATTATCAAGGCTCAATTTTGCCCTTATTGGTTCATTATGCGGAGGAAACTCTGCCGCAATGTCTTCTCTCGCCGTAAAAGAACAGGAAGAAATACTTAGAGACGTTCTTGTCAATCCTTAGGAATTAAAAACACAAACAGCGACATTTTGTCGCTCTATTTGTTTGTTGATTTTTAGCTCTAAGTATTTGTTTTTTAATATATTAACACTTTTTTTTGATTATGGCAAGCTGCATGCTTATACAGGTCGATTGTATTTTGGCTGTTAATTAAAAGTCAATTATTAGCCAGCGCAGTTTAGAAAAACTAAAAAGGAGAAAAATGAATACAGAAAAATTTACAAATAAAAGTAAGGAAGCCTTGATGGCGGCGCACAACTGTGCGGTCAAATTTAAGCACCAGGAACTTCGGCCGATTCACCTTTTTTATTCCTTGGCATCCTCGTCGGAAGGAATCATCCCGGACGCTTTCAAAAAGATTGGTATTTCTCAAGCAAAGCTTGTAAACGACATAGAAAAAAAACTTCGCGGCATTCCTTCTGTTGATGGACCGGGGGTGGGGGAGATTTATTCTTCGCGCAAATTCAGCGAGATAATTGTTTCTGCGGAAGAGAAATCCAAGGAACTTGGAGATGAATTTGTAAGCGTAGACACTCTTCTTTTATGCATCTTGGAATCTGACCAAGAATCTGCGGAAATCGCAAAAAGAAATGCTTTAACCTGCGATGGTTTTCTAAATGCGATGAGAGATATTAGAGGAGGGAGCAGGGTTGCATCACAGGATCCCGAATCAACATTTCAGGCTTTGCAGAAATATGGAAAGGATTTGACCGAATTGGCTCGCAGAGGGAAATTAGACCCTGTAATTGGCCGCGATGATGAAGTCAGGCGAGTAATACAAATATTGTCTAGGAGGACCAAAAATAACCCAGTGTTGATAGGTGATCCTGGCGTTGGCAAGACAGCGATAGTGGAGGGCTTGGCTCAGAGAATTGTTCGAGGAGATGTCCCAGAATCCCTCAAGAAAAGGAAAATCGTTGCTTTGGATATGGGCGCCTTAGTAGCCGGAGCAAAATATCGCGGAGAATTTGAGGAGAGGCTTAAAGCCGTTTTGAAAGAAGTGTCCGACAGGGCAGGGGAAACAATACTTTTTATAGACGAACTTCATACCGTTGTTGGGGCTGGTGCTGCGGAAGGTGCGATGGATGCTGGGAATTTGTTGAAACCAATGCTTGCTCGTGGGGAGCTACACTGTATTGGTGCTACTACGCTAGATGAATACAGAAAACATATAGAAAAAGATGCCGCTCTGGAAAGAAGATTTCAGTCCATATTGGTTTCCCAGCCAAGCGTGGAAGAGACCATCTCAATATTAAGAGGACTAAGGGAGAAATATGAAATTCACCATGGAGTTAAGATAAGAGATGCAGCTCTTGTGTCGGCGGCAACTTTATCGGATAGATATGTTTCGGACAGGTTCCTTCCGGACAAGGCGATAGATCTTATGGATGAAGCAGCTGCCAAATTGAGGACGGAGATAGACAGCTGCCCGGTTGAGATCGATGAAGTTGACAGGCGTCTTATTCAGCTTGAAATTGAAGCCGCTGGTCTTCGCAAAGAAAAAGATGATGCTTCAAAGAAACGTCTTGGCGATATAGAAACCGAAATAGCTTCTCTGAAAGAGGAAAGCCGAGGTCTTCGTAAAAAATGGGAGGCCGAAAAAAAGTCCATAAAGGAACTCCAGTCATTAAGAGAAAGTTTGGAGATAGCAAAAAGTGCTCTAGACAAAGCGGAGAGGAACTATGATCTCGAGAAAGCCGCAGAAATGCGTCACGGAACAATTCCAGGGATTGAGGCGCAAATAAAAAAGTCGGAAGAAAAATACAGAAAATCAGGTAACAATACGCTTCTCAAGGAAGAGGTTACAGAAGAGGATATCGCAGAAATAATTGCAAGATGGACAGGGATTCCAGTCAGTAAACTTGTTGAAAGTGAAAAGCAGAAGATCCTTTCACTGTCAAGCAATTTGCACAAGAGGGTTGTTGCCCAAGATTCGGCAGTAGAAGCCGTGTCTGATGCTGTTCTTAGGGCGAGGGCGGGCATAAAGGA
>CAZXAC010000243.1:0-3917 GCA_964638335.1 uncultured Lentisphaera sp.
CTTTCTCATCCCGAAAGGCTTGTGGGCGGTGTACTTATCTATCAGTGGTGTTAGCGCGTTCATTATTAATATTGAGAAACTTACGCCTTCGGGATAACCGCCCCATACGCGTATCAGGGTTGTTATAAGTCCACATCCTGCGCCAAAAATTAATGCTCCCCTGTTTGTCATTGGGCTTGTGACCATATCGGTGGCCATGAAGAAAGCTCCTAGCATCAGGCCTCCTGTGAGGATGTGAAATAGTGGCCCTGGAGTTAGTGATGGGTTGAAGTGGTTCAAGATGGCTGTCATAATTGCGACAGTTCCTATAAATGCGGCTGGGACCTGCCATCTGATAAGTTTCAGTGCGATAAGAAGTATTCCTCCCGCGAGGAGCGCTATAACCGAGGTCTCGCCGAGACAGCCGGGCATATCTCCCTTGAGGTAGACAAGATACGTTTCAGGGGTTGAGAGGGCGGAGAAGACGCTGTTTACGGTCTCAGGTTTTGTCATTGCCGTTTTTGCGACTCCCAGCGGTGTTGCGCATGTTGTTGAGTCGAGCATGTATTTATTGAGAGGGTGTGAAGCTGAAGCCATGTTCAATGATGGAGCCCAAGTGGTCATTATTTTAGGGAATCCGATCAGTAGTCCGACTCTTGCGACCAGAGCCGGGTTGAAAGGGTTGTATCCTATTCCTCCATAGAGTTGTTTTGCCACTCCTATAGCGAGAAATGCTCCTATAAGGCATGCCCACCATGGCACGGATGAGGCAAGATTCAACGCCAGCAGAATCCCAGTGAGTGCGGCTGACATATCCTTCCAATCATCAGGGCGGCCGTCGATTCTGCCCCATATCCATTCTATTGCGACGCAGAAGAGGACGCATAGAGCTATTATTTTCAGTGCCGGGAGTCCGAAGAAGATTACTCCTGCGGCACAAGCTGGCAGTAACGATATTATCACCCAGATCATTATTTTTCTTATGCTTTCTCCGGAGTGTATATGTGGAGACACGCTGAGGAGGAGTTTTTGGGGATTTGGAAGATTTGGTTTTATTTCGCTCATATATTTTTATCTCTTGTTCGGCTTTTTCATTTTTTCGCCGCTTGCGATTTTCGCATTGCGGTAATTTCCGCCTTAGCTCTTTTGAAATGTTGTACAAGGGGTCTTTTGGAAGGGCAGACGTAAGCGCAGGATCCGCATTCCATGCAATCCATTACGAATGAATTTTCAGCGAGGTCGAATCTTTCGTTTTCCAGATAGAGGCTGAGTGGTCCTGGCATCAGTTCCATCGGGCATACGTCGACGCATTTGCCGCAACGGATGCAGGGTTGGTTTTTATATTGCGCAACATCTTCCTTTCCGAGGACAAGTATTCCTGAACTATTTTTCATTATTGTGGTTTCAATGGAAGTCTGAGCCAGCCCCATCATCGGGCCTCCGGAGACTATTTTAGCTACGCCTTCCTTTGTGCCACCGCAGAATTCTAGGGCTTTTGATATTGGTGTTCCGAGTTTGAGTCGCCAGTTGCCGGGCTTTTCCACTTTCGATCCGGTGATGGTTGTAACGCGTTCTATGAGGGGCTTGCCTTCTGAAACTGCGTCGGATGCCGCCACGGCGCTTCCCACGTTTTGGACTACGCATCCTACATCCATTGGAAGTCCGCCAGTGGGGACTTTTCTGCCTGTAACGGCGTATATAAGCTGTTTTTCTGCTCCCTGTGGATATCTTACGCGAAGAGTTCTTACTTCGATACCGTATTTTTTTGCTCCGGCTTTTTTTAGTGATTCGACTGCTTCAGGTTTGTTTGCTTCTACTCCTATGATGCAGTTTTTTACTCCTAGTATTTTTGCGAAAATCGCAGTCCCTCTGAGTACCGCCTCTGGAGACTCTATCATTAGGCGATGGTCTGCGGTGAGATAGGGTTCGCATTCTGCGCCGTTTATAACGAGTGTGTCGATTTTTTTTGTTTTTGGCGGTGATAATTTCACTGCTGTCGGGAATGCGGCTCCACCCATCCCGACGAGGCCCGATTCCGCGATTTTCGCGAGAAGTTTTTCAGGCGTTTCCTTTTCCCAATCCATTTTTTGGAGTTCACACCATTCATCTTTGCCGTCTGGTATTATTTCTATTGCTGGGACCAAGGTTCCAAATATGCCAATAATCTCGGTGATGGAGGAAACTGTTCCGCTTGTCGGGGCGTGCAGAGGGACCGATACGAAACCGCTTGGTTCGGCTATTTTCTGTCCTTTTTTTACGAGGTCGCCCTTTTTGACGGTAATTTTGGGTGGAGCTCCGATATTTTGATTTACGATTACGGTGTATTTATCGATCGGAGGGGCTTGTTTTATTGGTTCTGATGCGGACAATGATTTGGATTCATTCGGGTGGACTCCGCCATAAAAGTATATATGATTGTCGTGGTTGTAGTCCATTTTTATGCAACCTTTTCCGTGGAATTTTCTTTTTTATCGGCGTCGGATGATTTCAAGTATGCCAAGGGATATTTGTTTTGTATGCAATTTGTGGGGCATCCTGTTCTTTGCGGTAGGTCTGTGGCGGGCGGTTTATCGTAATTTGTTTTTACTAGGAATCCTTCGGCTATCATTTCATTTTCGCCTGCCGCTTTGACGCATTTGCGGCAAGCGATGCATGGCACGTCACAATTTTTCTTTTTTTCAACGCCCTTTTCTGTTGAAGAGCAGAAGACGTGAACGGTGGCCGATTCTGGGACAAGTTTTATAAGGTTTCTAGGACATGCTTTTACGCATTTTCCGCAACTTATGCATAGTTCTGGGTGGACGACTGCGAGCCCATCGAGGATTTGTATTGCATTTACTGGGCATGCTCTGGAGCAAGTACCTAGACCGATGCATCCGTATTTACATGATTTCCCAGCGCCAGCGATTAGGTTTGCGGAACGGCAATCGCTTATTCCGTTGTAGTTTGCTGTTTTTCTCGAAAGGGCTTCACTGCCACCGCAAAATACGACTGCGACTTTTTTCACTGAATCAGAAAAGGCGAGGCCAAGGAATTCGGCGATCATGCCTTTGGATTCTTTTGAGCAGACTGGGCATCCGCTGACTTCGGCATTGCCTTCGGAGACCGCTCTCGCGAAATCCGCGCAACCCGCGAAGCCGCATCCGCCGCAATTTGCGCCTGGCAGGAGGGAGAGAACTTTTTCTATCCTAGGATCTTGGACTACTGCGAAAAATTTTGCTGTGAATGCAATCAGTAGTCCCAGAAAGAGTCCCAGTCCGGCAAGTATTAGTACTGAATATAGAACCATCATAAAAAATATATATCAAATGTTTATAATTTATTTTACCAGTCCTGCGAATCCCATGAAAGCCATTGCGAGAATTCCCGCGGTTATCAGTGCTATTGACGTTCCCTGAAAGGCTTTTGGGATTCTGGCCAGTTCAAGCTTTTCACGGATGCTGGAAAAAAGAATCAGCGCTAGGGCGAATCCAACGGCGGAGCAGAATCCGAATATTGTTGACTGGAGTATGCCTCTGGCTTCTTTGGCGTTGATTACGGCTGCTCCCAGGACGGCGCAGTTTGTTGTGATCAGTGGGAGGTATATTCCGAGAGCCGTGTATAGTTTTGGAGTAGTTTTCTGCATTATTATTTCGACGATTTGGACAAGACCGGCTATTACCACTATGAACACGATGGTTTGGAGGAAATCGAAGCTAAAACCTGTGACACTAGCGATATATGAGGTTGGGGAGAGGACGAATTTAAATAGGGATGATGTTACAAGTGTTGCGAGCGTTAGTACGAATATGACGGCTCCTGACATTCCCAAGGCGGTGTCGAGTTTTTTTGATACTCCGAGGAAGGGGCATATGCCGAGGAACTTCGCCAATACAAAGTTGTTTACAAGTATGGCTCCGATAGTTATTAGAAGATATTCTTTAGCCATAAAGACGGAA
>CAZXAC010000244.1:0-3915 GCA_964638335.1 uncultured Lentisphaera sp.
GCTCAGTTCCCAAGTGAATTGTTTAATGAAAGAATCAATAAATATTTGTCTTTGTCGACAAAGGGCCTTGCCCTAAATAAAATAGGAAATGAGCTCAATTTGAGTAGTAGACCTGTTTTCCGTAATCGCTATAGTAATCGTTGTAGCGATCGAAAAATGAGGACCACCGTTATTACGAAAACGTAGCGATTACGACTACAATAATATTGTTTAGGACGCTGATGATTGACAAATAAGATAAAAGACTGTTTCAGATTTTTGATAAATTGCCCTTGAGAGGCTTTTAAATTGAATGACAAGAAAAAAGCATTGTTATCATTGATTCTGCTTGTGCCGGCTCCGAGTATTGGGGCTTTGTCTGCTATGGTATTATTCCCCGATACGTTGTTGGGTAAGACAATTTTTGCGTTGAGTAAGATGTGGCTTTTTGTTTTTCCGCTTGTCTGGCATGTGTTCATCTTCAAGAATGGGATAAGCCTGTCTCCTCCAAAAAAGGGTGGCTTTGGGATGGGATTCCTGACTGGAATTGGAATATCAATTGCTATCATTGTTGTTTATTGGTCTGTGGGTCAGAAATTATTTGACCATTCCGTATTCATCGGAAAGATGAAGGAAATAGGATTAGCGTCTCTCCCGGTGTATATAGGAGCCGCGGCGTATTGGATTCTGATAAACTCGGTGTTGGAGGAATATGTATGGAGATGGTTTGTGGTGCGGCAGTGTGAGACAATTGTGAAACCTATGCCCGCTGTAATCTTGTCTTCGCTTTTCTTCTCCTTGCATCATGTCGTCGCGTTGCAGGCGTATTGTGGGATTGCGGCAGTGGCGCTTTGTTCTGTCGGAGTGTTTGTAGGGGGAATTGTCTGGTCTATGATATATGTAAGGTACAGGTCGGTTTGGCCATCTTATCTGAGCCATGCGATTGTTGATCTCTGCATATTCGGGATCGGCGCCAGCATGATATTCTGATAGAAAATTTCTAAACAAGATGTATCTTTGTTAAAAAATTAGAGAGGACGGATTTTGATAGACGAGATAGTAAAAGTTCACGACAGTTATCAGTTTGAGATGAAGTTCAGCTATCAGCCCGAGGAAAAGGCGGAGAGAACTCGTTACTCGGTTGAGACCTATGTCTTCCTCCCGAAAAGTTTGGGAATGGGACCTGGAGCTTATTCGCGTTCAAAGTTCTACCACGACGTGAAGTCTTATGTGAGACTGAAAACTCCCACCGTGCTACTGAAAAACATGTCGGGAAAAAACTCCCCGCTCGACAGCCTCGATAAGAGCGTAGACAGTCTTGCAGTCTCACAGAGCCAGGCGAATTCCAGCGATTTCGAATACAGGATAAAGATGTTTTGTTCGATACTGAAGAGTTGTTTGCGCGACGAAGCCGCATTCATCGAAAAACACCACGATGAGAAAGATATAGAGAAGAACATCTCAGACATCCTGTCTGATTTGAAGAATTTGGCCAAGGATTTCAGGAAACTATCCAGGAAGATCAGGGTGCCTTCCGTCCCAGAGAAGTTCATAACACTATACAATTTTGCAGATGAATACATGAGCATCATCTCGAACGAATGCAGGCACGAACTTTTCGAAATACTGCAGAAGTACAATATAAAGAAAACGGGTTCACTGTCGGAGGAAATATTAGAACAGGCCAAGGACGAGATATCGCACAGAAAGGAATGCGGGTATCCCTCAATCCCGACTGAAGATGGTGACAATGAGGAAATGACTTTCAGAAGAGGCGCCCTAAAGAAGATCATGGGAAGGATTCTCTTTCTCAACAGGAAGACCAGCGCAGAAAGTTTCCTGGCTGAGCAAATACTGTTCGGAATATCCGCCGGTCTTGCGATGGCATTTGCCACCGCAGTGGCGTTCATGTCAAGGAACAGGATCGGAGAATTCTCAATGCTATTCTTCTTCCTCTTGGTTACGGCCTATGTCTTCAAGGACAGGATGAAGGACTTCATGAAGATATATTTCTCACGGCTCGTGCGGGAGTTCTTTGCCGACAAGAAGACTAAGATATACAGCAACCTTGGGCAGAAGATAGGATACGTAAGGGAATCATTCTCTTTCGTTGATGAGAGCGAGCTGCCCAAACAGATAGATGATATCAGAGGAAAGAACCTCATGTCTGATGTCCATGAGGGGGCCTATGGCGAGGACATTATGTTATACCGCAAGGACATCATGCTGATATCTAAGAATTTCGGCAAGATATTCCCAGACTTCAAAATTAATGGAATAAACGATATAACTAGATTTAATGTATTCCAATTCCTACAGAGAATGGACAATCCACGCGAGGATGTTTTCATCCCGAAGAAGAACGATTATCTAAAGGTCTGTGGCTCGAGGGTCTACCACGTCAACATTGTCATCAGAAACATGACTGAAAAGAAAACGACAACCAGCAGGATCCGTCTTGTTCTCACTCGAGATGGAATAAAGCGCATAGAAGAAGTCAATTGAAGTCGCTCTCCGAATTGATATGAACTCATTTCTCGATACTGGAAGTGATGATGACTGGCGAATCCGAGACCGATAAAACAGGTCTCAAATACATTTTTTACATGTAAAATTAACTTTATCTAGTCTGCTTGTTTCTCGAAGCCGTTGCGGCTTAGCTATGCGTTGTTCTTGCTACTTTATTTTGCATCCCCTATCCCGTTTGTCTATTCGAATATCTTGTGCAGTTTGTTTTCTCGTATTTGTTTTTCGTCCATATAGATTTCCGTCTGTTCTGATGTTTTGGATATTATGTAAAGTTGGATAAGAAGCATTTATTTTTTCGAAATATTTATTCCCAAGGAATATTATGGTCGCCTAATTGAAACCCAAAATATATCTGAATTTATACCATCTTCTTTCTGTATTCAGATGGATATTCTCCGATTTCCTTCTTGAAAGCATGGCTGAAGGCATATATCGAAGAGTAACCGCATAGTTTTGCTATTCCGCTTATTTTTGTCTTGCTGTCCACAAGATAACCAATTGCCTTATGGATTTTTGTTTTTCGGATGTATTTGCCGATGCTCACATCCATTGATTGCCTGTAAAGCAAACGCAAATGACTTGGGGAATATTTAAATGTTTCCGCTATTCTGCCGATGTCCAGAGGCGTATTAAGATTGGATTGTATATATCTATTTATATCGTCGACCACCGGGTTGATGGATTTGTTATTTTCATTGCGAATTTTGGAAAGATATTTTCTGGGACAATTTTCCAGGTCCATCAGAAGCATGGCGAGGAGCAGTGAAGATCTTGCCCCATCTTGCGATTTTTTGTCTTTAAACTGCAATTTATATTCATCAACTAGCATTTTTAGCGTATTGAAAAAACGATTGTTTAGGCGGAACACACGCTCTCTTAATTTTTGCATGTCCGAGATCTCACAACCTTCAAATGTTATAACTAATCTCTCAACATTTGTGCTGTCATAAACAAAAAGGTGCTGCTGGTGAGGAAGGACAAGCATTCCTTGGTTCTTGCCAAGTACGAACCTGTTGCCGTCAATTATTAGGTTTACCGTATCCTTTAGATTCGCAACAAGGACAAAACGGTGATGCAAGTTCATTTTTGTTCCTCTAAGTACTCCCTTAAAGGACATAAGGATCTTGTCTGGCATCTGAAAAGAGCGCTTCCATCTCAATCCGGTGTAGAGATTTTCGGCTTTAGGAAGCGAGGATAATTCCATACCATAATCATTATTCATGTCATAATCACTATTAACAAAAATTTAGTCGTTTTAATCATTTATTATTATTTTAGATTAATGTATAATATAGCAAAAGTGGAATAATATTCAAAAACTTATAAGTAGGGGAAGAAATAAATGAGGGTTGGGGCAGAAACGCATATTGGCGACTTAGTCGTTGTCGGTGGTGGTGTTGCTGGTTG
>CAZXAC010000245.1:0-3857 GCA_964638335.1 uncultured Lentisphaera sp.
TAGTAACAACAAGATTATCCGTGATGCAATCATCTCTGAGGGAATTTTAAATGCGAGTTACCCTTTCCCTTGGAGAACAAACCGAAGATACATACAAACGTTGGTTTGACGCTGGAGCTAGGAGATATCTCCTGCGGATAGAAAGTTCACACAAGGAACTTTACAAGAAGATACATCCCGATGACTGCCTCTGGGATATCAGAATGAAGGCAATACGGGATTTGAAAAAAATAGGCTACCAGACTGGAACCGGAGTCATGATAGGTCTGCCGTGGCAGAGCCTTGAGATACTCAGGGACGATGTAATGTTTTATAAGAAAAATGATATTGACATGATAGGTATGGGACCATATCTGACGCATCCTGAAACGCCGCTAGCGGATGCTCCAGTTCCCGATTTAGAGGAAAGAAAAGGACTGGCTCTCAAGATGATAGCTGTTTCAAGAATTGTTTTGAAGGATGTGAACATAGCATCCACCACGGCGCTTGAAACCATAAGGGAAGGGGCCAGAAAGGAAGGAATAATTGCCGGAGCGAATGTGATAATGCCGAATATAACTCCACCGGAATTGGCTGGGGAATATAATCTATACGTCGGAAAGCCAAAGCCGGCGAGCGACCTATCTGTCCTTTCAGCAGCATTGAAAAAGCTTTCCGAATCTCTAAGTGCACATAAAATTGAACTTTCTTACAAGGAGTGGGGAGATTCCCTTCACTTCAAGAAGAAGGCGAAATGAAAAATGACCTCAGAATTGAAAAAGATATAGTAGGAGAGAGAAGTATTCCCTCCGAGGCTCTCTACGGAATACATTCCGCAAGGGCTTTCGAAAACTTTCCAGTCTCAGGTCGCAGAGTCAATCCATCGCTTATACACGCTTATGGTGCGGTGAAGCTCGCCTGCGCATTGACAAATTTTGAGATTGGCTCTCTTGATGAAAAGAGATTCCGTCCAATCGAATTGGCCTGTAGGGCTATGATGGATGGCAAACTCGATGACCATATAATTGTAGACGCTTTGCAGGGCGGAGCTGGAACATCCACAAACATGAATGTAAATGAGGTGATTGCGAATTTCGCAATTATTTCCATTGGCGGGAAGCGGGGAGACTACTCTATTATAAACCCTCTCGACGATGTGAACATGCATCAGTCAACTAACGATACTTATCCGACAGCCATGAGGGTGGCGGCAATAAAAGGGATAAAAAAACTCGAGCTGAGCGTGGTCTCCCTATTGGAATCTTTTCAGAGAAAGGAAAAAGAATTTGCGGATATAGTAAAAATGGGAAGGACCGAGATGATGGATGCTGTTCCGATGACGCTCGGGAAGACTTTCTCCTCATTTGCGGAGGCTGTTGGAAGAGACAGATGGCGCATATATAAGTGCGAGGAAAGATTAAAGGTCGTAAATCTAGGCGGGACAGCGGTTGGAACCGCTTTAGGGGCTCCTAGAACTTACATATTTAAAGTTGTTGAAAACCTGAGAAAAATAACAGGACTGCCGATTGCAAGGGCGGAAAATCTTATTGAGGCAACACAGAATCTAGATCAGATCGCCGAGACCAGCGGAATTTTAAGAACTCTGGCCGTCAACCTGATAAAGATATGCAACGACCTCCGGTTGATGAGCTCTGGTCCTGATGCCGGCTTAAACGAAATAAGACTGCCTCTCCTTCAGGCCGGCTCATCAATAATGCCGGGCAAGATAAATCCGGTGATAGCAGAATCCGTTATACAAGCATCAATGGATGTATGTGGAAATGACCAAGTGATAGCGTCAGCATGCGCTTCCGGAAATCTCGAACTCAACCACCTCATGCCGTTGATAGCTGATAAACTCCTTGAGAATATTGAAATACTTGCGAATTCCGCAAAAATCCTTTCGACTCTTTGCGTAGACGGAATATCGGCAAACAAGGAAAAATGCCTCGCCTCTCTAGTGTCATCTACAGCTTCACTTACAGCTCTGCTTCCTAAAATACCCCACTCAGTCCTCTGCGAAATAGCATCTGAAATAAGAAGCACAGGCAAATCCCCCAAGGAAATTGTAACGGAAAGAAAACTCCTGTCCCCCGAAGAATTCGATGAATTGATTTCCCCTGAATCAGTTACCAAACTTGGACACTAATCCTTGATTCATTTTTGAAGCTTGAAATATAATTTTGTGAACCGCAAGTGCGGTTCACAAAATTATGAGAAGTATTATCTGGCGTAGAATTCAACTACTCTCATCACTTCCACGTTGCAAGGTATCTCTCCGGCAACAGGCTCTCTGAGTATTGTAAGTTTGCAATTGTCCTTGTCCAGTTGCAGATATGGAGGGACTTCGCAGTTGACGCTTTTCGCTAGATTCGCTATTGCAGGATCCTTTTCGGTGTCTATTGAAATTACCTGTCCTGGTTTGACGATATATGAAGGCTTGTTGACGATTTTACCGTCAATCTTTATATGTCTGTGACTGACAAACTGTTTCGCGGCGAAAATCGTTGGAGCCAATCCGCCCCTGTAAACGACCGATACAAGCCTGAACTCTAGGTTTCTAAGAAGCTTAAAGTCGGTTTGTTGTTTGCTTCTCTTGGCTTCCTGATAGGCGAGCTTGAGCTGGGTTTCCGTCATGGCGTAGAACGCCTTCAGTTTCTGTTTTTCAAGCAGGAGTTCTCCGAACGTGGAGAGTTTCTTCTGTCCTGATTTTCCGTGTGGACCGGCTTTGAAAGGTCTTTTGGCGCTGGGGCACTTCGGTGATCCCCAGATGCAGGTGCCTATTCTCCTGCACAGTTTGTGTTTCGCTCGAACTTGCATCCCTTTTCTCCTTTGTTTTGGATTTTTGTTTATTCCCGCCGGCGTCAAGCCTGATTAAAATCGGGGACCGACGAAAAATGAAAAGGCGAAATTATACACGGGACAAAAGAATTTTCAAGGCTGTTTCATGGAAAAATCGCTTTCGAAATGTAAATTCATATCCTTTACAGCCAAAAATAAAAGAGGAGCTTGAGACCATGAAAAAAGTTTTGATACCAACTAAACTTGAAAAGTCCGCCGCAAATGTACTTGCTCCAAAGGGATACAAAGTTATTCAGGACGCCGAAAAAGATATTAAGGATCTTGCCAAAGAAAATCCCGACAGCGAAGCTATGATAGTAAGGAGCGAAAAGGTGGGAGCTGAAATAATTGACCTGCTACCGAAACTGAAACTCATAGTGAGAGCCGGTGCCGGGTTCGATAATATAGACTGCAAATACGCGAGAAAGAAGAACATAGACGTGATGAATACACCAGGAGCTAACGCAAACGCGGTTGCAGAAGAGGTTGTCGCAATGATGCTCGCGGCATACAGGCATTTGATTCCATCCGATATCTCCACACGTGCCGGGGGTTGGGAAAAGAAAAAATTCATGGGAAGGGAACTTGCGGGCAAGACTGTCGGAATAATAGGACTTGGAAATATCGGTAGGCTTGTTGTTAAGAGATTATCAGGTTTTGATATGAAGTTCCTAGTATTTGACCCAGTGCTTTCTCCGGATCTCGCCGAAAAACTTGGAGTAAGCATAAGCTCCATTGAGGATATATTCACAAATTCTGATCTTATAACTCTTCATGTTCCGCAAACACCTGAAACTAAAGGAATGGTGAACAAGAATCTGATATCTAAAATGAAGAAAGGCGCGGTGCTGGTCAACTGTTCCAGATCCGGAATCGTAAATGAAGATGATATTCGATCGATGAAGAAAGACAAGGGAATATCTTTTTGTACCGACGTATATCCGAAGGATGAACCCGGAATGAAAACATGCGTCGACATTGCGGATATAATGCTTCCACATCTCGGCGCAAACACCTATGAAGCCAATGATACTGCG
>CAZXAC010000246.1:0-3839 GCA_964638335.1 uncultured Lentisphaera sp.
GAGCAACAGCGGCGGGATTAAAGAAAGCATATTCGAGATATGCACTGATCGAAGTTTTCCTGTCCGCTTATTATGTCTATTTCAACACGCATGAAGTATAGCGGTATGTCTCTACGGTCGAGCCTAGGTATTCTTACAGCATCTTTTTCGGTTGTTATAACCGCTTTTGCGCCAGATTCCACAGCATTGTTCATGAAATCAATTATTTCCTGCTGTTCAAATCTATGATGGTCGGCGAACTGTGCTGACATAACTATTTCCGCTCCCAGCTTGGAAAGGAATTCCTCAAAGCTGTGAGGATTTGCTATTCCGCTTAGAGCTGCGATATGAAGACCTTTAAGAGTTTCGAGGCCGACCTGTATTTCCGGATTGAATACGTCTTCTAGGTAGAGCGGCTTGTGCCTACATTCGATTATTTCAGCCTTCTTGTTGTGCTGTCTTATAAATTTTTTGAGATGTCTATGCCTTGGACTTCCATCGGATTTGGTAAGGAATATGTAATTCGCGCGCCTGATATTTTTCACTGGTTCCCTCAAGAGACCTCTTGGGAGGACGTGGTGATTATTGAACGGTGATGTTGCGTCCACGAGCAATATGTTCAGCTTGGGTTTAAGGTCTAGATATTGGAAACCATCGTCTAGGATAAGAGTGTCCGCCTCGAAATCTGAGATGGCGTATCTTCCAGATTTAACCCTATCCTTGTCTACTAGGACTATAACGTCTCTCAAGTTCGAAGCAAGCATATACGGTTCATCTCCTGCGGAGAGCGAATTTAGGAGCAAATTTTTCCCATCCGAAACAACGCGTGGAGGGATTTCCTTGTTTTTAGATTTGAAAAATGCCATGAGTTTTTCCGCTGGAGTCCTATCCTTGCTTCTGTAGCCCCTGCTGAGTATAGCAACCTTTCTGCCTTTGTGGGCTAGTGTTCTGGCAAATATTTCAACGACAGGAGTTTTTCCTGTTCCTCCACAAGTCAGATTTCCTATGCTGACGACAAGACACCCCAGCGAACGCGGTCGAAATATTCTTTTGTCGTACGCCCATATTCTAAACTGAACGAGTCTTCTGTATACTCTTGATAGAACGAATAGGACACCCTTCAGAAACTTGTCCGGATTCGAATTTCTTCTGCCGTTGATCAGTTCAACGAAATATTGTTGCGAATTTTCAAGAATATCTCTGAATGTCATATTTAAACTCTATCTTCTCTTTCGAGTTCTCTGTATTTCTCAAGCATCCTGTCGTACAAGGCAGTGTTATTGGGATTGGGCTCTATGCGGCCCGTTGGTTTTGCGAAATTCGCAGATAGCGATGACAGGTCATATCCACGTGATGAAGCTGCTATCATCGCCGCTCCAAGCGCCGCGGAATCTGGAATGGATATTGTTTCAACTGAAGATCCAAAAACATCTGCGGCGGTCTGGCATATACCCTTGCTTTTCGATCCGCCGCCGGTAATCCTGATGGTTTTGAATTTTTCTCCCATCCAAGCTGAATGAAGTTTTATCGCGAGCATTTGAGATTCGACTATCGCTCTTATTTTTAGCGCCTTATCCGCTTTTCCTTTCGTAAAATCTTCAGATCCGCTGAATTTCAATTTCGGATTAATTCTGAGAGGTGTTATTTCCGGGAAGAAATGAGCCACCATGATATTGTCTGTCCCACCTCCGGGAATTGTGTCTTGAAAAGCCGCCCCTCCGAAGAAATCCCAATCGACGCCACATTCGGCTTTTATTTTTTCCCTGGCCAAGGAACCGTTTTTGAAACATATCAGGCTCATGAATCCTCCCGCCGGATTTCCAAAAACATGACCACAGCCATCCGGATCCGTGAGAGGCTTTTTCATCGCTGAAAAGAAAGTGTCGCTAGTACCAAGACTTATGACGGCGACGGATCCGCCCGAAGCTCCAGATCCCACAAGGCTCGCCGGATTATCCCCAGTCCACACGGTAACTTCAGTATCTTTAGAGAAACCATATTTAAGGAAGTAAGGATTTATTTCCCCCACAATACTTGTTGCTGGAGCGAGGCTGGGCAGCTTCCTTTTAAGGTCTTTTGCCACTGCGGAGCACAGTTCATCATCCCATTTCAGAGTTTGCAAATTCATAATATTCATCCCTGAACCGTCACCAAAATCTATCGGCGCCGACTTGCCACATAAGACGGAACAAATGAATGAACTTACAAGATGTATTTTTGAAGTATTTGCATAAGCATTAGGTTCTGACTGATAAAATTTCATTATTTGCGGTCCGGTAAATCTTTCCACTGGAGCGGATCCGGAACGTCTTCTTATCTCTTCCGTTCCTATTTTTTCCGAAAGGATTCTGCATTGTTCGCCAGTGGAACTATCCATCCAGATTGGAGAACTTTTTCTGGATAGCGCATCTCCCAAGACCTGATAAAGATCCTTGCCCTTAGGGGGGGAAGATATTAAAGCGTCAAATTTATTATTAAGATAAACCGAGCCGTGCTGTTGCCCGCATCCGGATATTGCCTTTATCTCATCCAGAGGGATCCGTTTCTTCTTGATTTTTTCAAATAGCATTTCGAGAGCTTCTACCCACATAAGAGGGTTTGAATGCTTTATAAGCGGATCCTTGTTGGGCAGGACGCCTTCAGGACTCTCGTATTTTTCCCCAAGCTCCTTTCCATAGTTTACCGAGTCGGAAGCCAATATCGAGCCTTGGTCTGGATCTATTATCACCGTCTTGACGCCTTGCGTGCTACTATCAAGCCCCATGAACAAATTCAAGATGACGCCCTCCTGTATAAAGCCCAGGGAGAATCTGATATAAAAAATGTTCCTATTAAATCGAAACCTGAATTATATCTGTCACCTATTTCAGCTATTATATCATCGTCAGAGCTTCGGGCGAATTTCGCAAATACCAGCCTAGCATCGCCATTTCCGCTTTTGGTTAAAATTACTGCAATTGAATCCGATAATTCGCAGACACTCGAAACCGTCCATCCTCCCCTCTTGCAGGCATTGTCCAAAACATCAGACGCCGCAGTCTTGTCGAAAAGAATGTCGTCAAAAGATATTTCTATTATTTTCATCCGTAGTATTTTTTCTCTCCTTTTTTGGGCGCGGCGATCTGGGATTTCTTTTGTATTACATCTTCCAGATCGTAATATTCCATTGGAGACAATTCTAAAATACAGTCGGGTTTCCCATCTTTTGTTTTCGGAACTGGGATTCCTGCGGCTTCAAGCCATGATGCGTCTCTCTCTGAAAGCATTGCTCTTGCGCTTTGGACTGAATCAACACCATCCGGATTTTTTGTTGGGGAGAATTGCTCGTTTCTTATTCCTTCCAGAATGATTGTTCTTTTTGCAAGGGGAAGGGAATCGAATATGAAGGTTTCAAGCTTGACCGCGTTCGAAGTATCGGGCCTAATGAATTTCCCGTTGCCATCTATGAATGGAACTTTTTTGTCCGCCCTGTGCCAAGGCAGTTTGATCGAACTTCGCGGATTGCAGAGACGTTTAAGAAATTTCAAACTGAATACGTGTATCGCCGGACTCCCGGATATGAAACGCAGTCTACCTTCATCATCCCGCTGCAGCGCAAGCTCTTCGGGCATATCGCTGTATTCTATTATATGAAGCCTTTTGCGGGAAACGCAGAAATTGCCGAGTTTTTCGTGCGGCCCTGTTTTTGCCAACATCCTAGAACTGACATCTGATTTCGTCGAGCTATGTATTCCTATGAACAGTTCATCCAAAGGGGGCACTATGAGGTTATCCACCTGAAAGTATGACAGCATCTCAATTCCGCGCTTTTCCAAAAAATCCAAAAGTCCAGAGTCTTTTAGAGCCCTGATTGTGCCGCC
>CAZXAC010000247.1:0-3823 GCA_964638335.1 uncultured Lentisphaera sp.
GTTATCTTTTTCAGGGAAAAAATCCAGATCCTGTTTTCCATACGCCCCTACTGCATTTAAAGTCGGTTTGTTTGCTGCCCGGTACTGGTTAACCTTTTTGCGTGCCAGAACAATTCTTTCTTGCATGGCTTTAATAGTTGGATGTATTACTGTTGCACTCGCAGTTAGAGCGGTATAATTGAGGGTTTCATGCGCAGGGGTTTCTTCTAAAACTTTTATTATTTCGACAGGGTTGTCTGGCATGTTTCCCATTGCAACATTTAATGTGCCTTTGGCTAAGGCAACTGAGTTTTCAACTCGAACAAGCAAAAGTTTGGCATCAGCAACCTGTACTTTTGCTCGAAGAACATCTACAAGAGCAACATCTCCAACAGAATGTCTTGATTCTGCCATTTCAAGATGACTTTTTGAGCGACTAAGGTTTCTGTTTGCGACTTCTTGATTTTGAATAGCTGCTGCAAGCAGGTAGAATGCTTCATGCACTTTTAATACCAGTTGTTGTTTTATTCCTTTTTCTTCTTCTTTAGAAACATCAACACCACTCTCAGCCACTTGCAACTTTGATTTGCGCAAACCACCATCAGCGATTGTTAAGCTTGCATTTGCCTGGGTAAGATAGACATTTTTTGTTTCTGAAAAAGTTGTCTTTCCTGACAACGCCTTAAATTCTGATGGCAAAAACATTGGGGTCTTGTTTCGATTTCCGCTTGCCTGAATCATCACTGTTGGTGCAAAAGCTGAACGGGCTATATTTACGTTTATTTGCGAGGTTTGTGTTCTTCCTTGTGCTGTGGCCAGAATCGGGTTTTGTCCTATGGCGATATCAACACACTCTTGCAGACTAAGTTCACCAGCAATTACCGGTGCAGCATTTACCAGGCCGAACATAAAAATTCCCAACAAGCCGTTTAGAACATAATTTTTCTTCATATTGCCTCCATTTTGTTGTTTTAGATTTGCTATGAAACCGTTTTTTTAAATCGCCGGGCTGATAAGAAAAAGACAGTGCAACCATAAATAGCCAGAGGTATAAGCTGTCTTGAAAGAATGCTCAGATCAGAGCCCTTGAGAAATATGCTGCGTAAAAGACTCATGAAATATCGCAAAGGGTTCAGGTAGGTGAACCATTGAATCCATTCAGGCATGCTTTCAATCGGAAAGACCATACCTGACAACAGAATCGCAGGTGGAAAAAAGAAAAACATGGTTGTCATTGCCTGCTGCTGAGTAGAGCTCATGGCTGAAATCAATAAACCAAGTCCCAGACTGACGAGCAAATATATGCCGGTTGCAAGAAAAAGCAGCGGGTAAGCGCCACGCATTGGTATTTGAAACCAATACATTCCGAGGCTTGTCATCAAAATCAGTTCAACACTACAAATCAGTGCAAATGGCAGAGTTTTTCCGATAACCAGCTCTGCAGGTGTAATGGGTGTAACCATTATTTGCTCGATAGTTCCCATTTCTCGCTCACGAACTATCGCCATTGCGGTTAATTGCACAGATAAAACAGTTATAAGCTGTGCAATAACAGCTGGAACAAAGTATAAAATTGCATCAAGGTTTTCATTGAACCAGGCAACTTCATGCAGTTTAAATGCTTTTTCTGGCACTTTTTTTTGAACAGTATTGGTAATAGCAATATTTTCATTAAATTCCTGAAAAACTCTTGAAAGATAGTTCAGAACAATGTTGCATGTGTTTGAATCAGTGCCGTCAAGAAGAGCCTGAACCTGCACTTTTTTCCCGGCCTCAAGCTCTTGTTGAAAACCTGGATTGATCTGAATTACCAGTTGAGCTCGGCCTTGATCCAGTATGTTTTTTACTTCTTCAGGGCTTGAAACAAATTCAGTTATCGAGAAATGTGATGAACTGGTCAGACAAGTGATAAGTTCGCGGCTTCTGGGTGATCTATCCTGATCGACAATTGCGGTTGAAATATGTGAAATATCATTCGCAATTGCATAACTGAAAACCATTAGCTGAAGAATCGGTGCAATAACCAATAGTCCAACCATTTGAGGGTTTCGAAAAGTCTGTAGAATCTCCTTTTTCAAAAGAGCTAATAATCGTTCAAACATGTGTTACTCCAGTTTTCTCTGAAATTTTTTAATCGAAAAAAGCAAAATTCCAGTTGCAAAAAACACCAGAGCTGAAATTTCGAAAGAAATACCGTTAAATCCGATGCCTTTCAGATAAATTCCTTTCAGAATAGTGATGAAATAACGAGCAGGAAAAATCCATGTCACACCCTGAATAAAAGCAGGCATTTGGGCAATTGGTGAAAGGAAACCTGAAAGCATCATGGTTGGCAAAAGTGATACCGTCATGGTTATCAGGCTGGCAGCCATCTGGTTTTTCGTTAAAATCCCTGAACACAAGCCAAGAGCCAGACCGGTTATGAGATAAAGAACCGCGCAGACAAACAGCATCAAAACGCTACCGCGAAGCGGTACATTGAAAACAAACTCACCCATTAGAATGGCCTGAACAATATCCATAAACCCGATCAATATATACGGAATCAGTTTTCCAATGACCAGTTCGCTGCTTTTAACCGGTGTTGAAATCAACATTTCCATTGTTCCGGTTTCCCACTCTTTCGCAACTGACATTGGCGTTAAAATGACAGCCAGAAACATCAACACAAGAGCGATAACTCCAGGAATAATATTGTTTCTGGATTCCATGTCGTCGTTATACCAGACACGTCCGCGTAATTCCGCAGCGGGCGTTTGCTTTACCGGCCCTTTTTTTTCAAGTCGTTGAATTCTGAGTTCCTGATTAAATGCTTGAGCTATTGCAACGGCGTAACCTTTTACAATTGCTGCTGTATTGGCATTAGTGCCATCAATCAGAAATTGAGCTGAACAGGTTTTACCGGCTTGCTCTTTCATACCAAAATCAGCAGGAATAACGAGTGCCGCCATAATATCCCCTGTTTCCAGGCCATTTTCTATAATTGAATACCCTTCAACAAAACCTGAAACAGAAAAATATTTCGAACCGTCGAAACGGCTGATTAAATCGCGGGATGCTGGCGTCCTGCTTTGATCCCAAATCATGATCGGGACTTGATCCACATCTAATGAAAGAGCAAAGCCGAAAATAGATATTAGAACTATTGGCAGACCGAATGCCAGGCCAAGGCTTCGCCAATCTCTTAGAATATGAATGAATTCCTTGCGTGCAACTGCTTTTAGCCTTGTTAAATTCATAGTTTCACATCCGAAATTTGTTTATGTGTGTTGTCATACTCCTCAATACAGGAAATAAAAACATCTTCAAGACTTGGCGTTATTGGTTGTAGCTTAATCTCTGGAAAACCGGCAATCGCAAGAAGACCTTTCATTTCTTTTATGGTTCGATCGCTTGTAACGCTGACATGCAATAAATTGCCGAATTCATTTGCTTCTAAAACCCCGGCCATGTCGTGAATAAGCTCAAGAACTTTCAATGGTTGCTTACATTCCAGCTCATATAAAAGGCCACCTGAACGCTTTTCCTTCAATTGCTGCGGCGAGTCAAGTGCTATCATCTCACCATGGTAGATCAATGCGATGCGATCACAGAATTCAGCTTCCTCCATGTAATGGGTCGTTACAAAAATAGTTGTTCCTTCTTTAGCCAGGCTGTAAATAAGATCCCAGAACCGCCGGCGACTGATCGGATCAACCCCTGAAGTTGGTTCATCCAGAAAGATAATTGGTGGTTCGTGTAGAATGGCGCAACCAAGCGAAAGCCTCTGTTTCCATCCCCCGGACAGAACTGATGTTCGTAAATGTCGCTTATCAGCCAGACCCGCCATTTCAAGAACCCAGTC
>CAZXAC010000248.1:0-3806 GCA_964638335.1 uncultured Lentisphaera sp.
TATAGTCCTTTTCGGAGCGGAACTTGCATTTGCGGCGCAGAATGTGGACACATACGAATTCGAACCAGACAGTCTAAAGTTGAGTCTGGGGTTCAAGTTTGCGCTTCTCCTGCTTATAATAAAAAAGATAGTTCAGGATTTTGACAAAGGATTGCCACCTCCTGACGACAGAAGTCTGAGTTCGGAACTTGACGTGCCTATAAGGCTGGTTAGGCAGATTTTATTTTATTGTCAGAAATGTGGACTGATTTGCGAAATCAGAAATACGGACACGGACAAGAATTTTGGTTATTACCCAGCGGTAGGAGGCGAAAAATTTACCATCACTTTCGTGGCAGAAAAACTTTTGCGCCAAGGATCGGAAAGCCTTCCATACTTTGAAAACGTCGAGTTCGAAAAGATAAAAAAGAAGATGTTGGAATTGACCGACCACGCCGGCAAAGATTCCGCAAACACCCCCATCAGGAATCTTTAGCCCGCATATTTCATGAAAAATCATTGTAAAAAATATAAGTAGCTTTACTAACCCTAAATAGGCAAGCAAAAATTTTGATTTTTTTTGATCAACGAGAGACCTTTGTTTCCGTTGCGTCAAAGTTCTTGGCAAAACCGCGTAACAAGATGGGATGTGTAATGACAAGATTTCAATATATGTTCAATTTTTCGGGATCTGCCCTATACTGAATAATCAGTTATATAAGTTTGCGTTAAACAGAAAAAAAAGGGTCGTAATTATTGAATCCATGTAGATATTTTTGTGTATGCTTGCTAATTATGTCATCTTTCGTTTTCTCATCAGACTTGGAAATCCTGATAGGCAAGAACGATGATGGTCTTATAGCAGAAATCACTCCTAAGAACGGGATAGATGTGGTTGGGTTCGGCGCTATCGCTGGGGACAGGGTTTTCTGTATTACGATAAGGAATGATTTAGGAAAGGAGGTTAGAATAGGCGAATGGAGTTATCAGGAAGATTGTTTCAAGTTTAAGGTTCTCCCAAGAACCGTGAGGGCTAAAGGCGAGGAATTTGTACAGTTCAGTATCGATATGGAAGGCTTATCGGGAGGTTTCAATAAAAACATAGTTTGCCAGATTGAGATAGAGGCTAATAAAAGGGACGTTGAAATACCAGTCAAATTTACCGTTTCAGATGAAAACCAAGGGATATCGAAAGAAAAAACAACTGAAGAAAATCTTGACAAGGCAGATGAGCTCGGTTTCCAGATTGAATTCAGGGACTACGAAGGAGGAGGAATGAATAAATATACTGAGGCAAAGGCATGGATTTTTGCCGGCAAGAACTGTTCCGGATGCAACTATCTCAAAAGGATTTTGCTCCCTCAGTTACTAGACACGGAAAGTTTCAAGAAAAAACCCGTGGTGATCGAAGTAGACATAGACAAAAAGGAAAACTTCCTCCTTCTGATAGGAATTGAGGAAAAGTTGAGGACAGAGAGCGATAAAACTCCGATATTATACTGGGAAGACAAGCTGATTTACGGCAATGAATCCGTCGAAGCAATGATAAAGGATATAAGCAGGTGATATGTGGGAAAGTATTTTAATATGGGATTGATAATAATAATTGGGGTATGCATGGGCGTGTTCCGTGTTCATGCGAATGCAGAAATTGAAAAGGAATTAAAGAATGCGCATAACCTCGTCGATCAAGAACGGTACAAGCTGGCGATACCCAAACTACTAAAAATGATGGAGGAGAAAAAGCTGCGTGATGGAGATAAAGGAAGGGTGGCTGTTCTTCTTGCAACAGCCTACAGGAAAAGTGGTCAAGATGACAAAGCGCTAGAAGTTCTCAAGGGCATTGACGGAGTAAAACCTGACGAGTTTTTTCTCGAAATGGGAGAAACGCAGCTTTTGAGAAAGAAGTATGAAGATGCTATATATTCAGCAAACAGCTATGACGAGAAGACAAATCCAACCACCATTTTGTTCCCAAGTGCGATGTGGCTGAAAGCCCGGACAAGATTTGCAATGGAAGACTATCTCGATTGCATGAGAAGTTGCAAAGGCGTGATCGGATTTAACCTTAAAAAGATATCTGAAGGTGCCGCAGAGCCTTTCGAAAAGGAGAACCAGAAGAAGCTGGTGGAACTCAAGAAGCTCGCTAAAGACCTATATGAGAAAGCCCTTCACCTCCACGATATCAAGGTCTACGGAGAGGACTATGCGTGGTATCGTCTTGGGCGTGTGGCGGAGCTTGACGGAAAATATGCCGAGGCGATAAACTGCTACGAGAAGATAAAGGGTGGTGTCCTGAAGGATGCCGGAACATGCTACACCGGACACTGCCTTGCAAAGCTAGGTAAGACGAAGGAGGCGTTGAAGACGTACTCGGAGTTCTATGAGAGCGATCCCTACGGTCTCTACAGGGAGGAAGCCGTATACAGCGAAGCCGTGCTTACATACCAGTCGGGCACAAGTGAAAAGTCGGTAAAGGATGCCCTTGCCCTCATTGCAAAATTACAGGACACGCTGAAGACCATTTCCGAATCAGCAAGGAAGATTGAACTCAAGGGAATAAACGAGGCGTTGAAAAGGAATGTGGTGGACACAGCTCCACAGTTTTTCCTGAAGCCCGATGACTGTGGAAACCTCATAAGGACGATGGTGCTTCCTGAGAGCATCACCAACAGGGTTACATCGCCATGGTATCTCTCCAGCATTGCGACAAAGGCTAACCTGTTTAACGGATTCCTGCTCGGAGAGGACGGACAGCTTAACGAGGCGGCCCTGATGTATGTAAAGGCGATGAATACAAGCAAGGAAAAAATCATATCCGCCCCTGATACTCTTCCATCGTTGCTTGCAGGGCTTGTGGACGGCTTCTACCTGCTACCGGGAGAGTGTAGTAAGAAAATAAGTCAGAAGTATCTGAACAGAATCGCTCTAGCCTGCTTCTATTTCGAATCGGAGGAGAAAGGGATTGCTCAGGAGATGTTCAAAATACTGCTTACGGATGAAAATGTGAAACCCGGAACATATGTGGGAGATTCTGCTAATCTAGGAATGGCATACTGCCTCTTCTCGGAAAACAAGGGAGCACAGGCCGAGAAGATATTGGCTGACATATTGGCTGGCTCAAAGAACAAGAAGCAGGAGCTCTACAGGCAGATAGCATACCTGTACGCCTGCATGCTTGCGAACAGACCTTCGGAAAGACAGAAGGTATACGGCATTCTGGAATATCTGGGCGACAAAGGCGAAAAGGCTGATGACGATCTTGCTCCGAAGTCTCTCCTCGCTCTTGCAGTAACAGCAGTCAATGCCGGAGATATCAGGAAAGCCGAAGAGACCAGCAGACAGTTGCAGAAGCTCTATCCCAAAACTCCATATGGTGAAGCGGCAAGGACTCTTGAGGCAGCTATACGGAGCAACGACAACAGGGAAATCAAGGACAACAATCTCCTGCCTTCAGTTGAAACCAAGTCGGGCAATGTCATAGCATACCGCAGGACGATGGTGATTCCGTCCCTGACGAGCATAGAACCTGATACGTCCAAGTTCACCTCGGGGGATTTGGTGGTCTACAGACTAAAATGCGTTGCCAGAGATCCGTGCTCCATAGTGAAGGGTGTTACTCACAGACTGAGCAAGGATGAACCGCAGATACCGAGCGTGAAGGGTAACGAGATAATATTCCTGCGTTCTCCGCTACTCTACATTAAGAATCTTCAATACGATTTTCTGGAAAGGTTTCCCAAACTGAATGAGACCGGAGAATAATTAAAAGAAGGTTCATGTAAACTTAATCGGGTGTTTTCTGATAATCTTTAAAATCAACTTAT
>CAZXAC010000249.1:0-3734 GCA_964638335.1 uncultured Lentisphaera sp.
ATTATATAATCGGCATCATAAGTGTCGTGATGTTTTTGATGGCAATTTTCCTCACAATAGATTCGTTAGCAGTATTGCTTAAAAGTGGTATATTCGGACTGAAGAAAAATAAAAAACAAATATGCGATGGAAACCAATGAGACGTGGAAATGCCTTCGTATTATTCTATCATAGAATACTTCCGGTAGACAGCCAAATATCTGTAAGAATGGATGTGTTTGAGGCGCAGATAAGATTCCTAAAGGACGCCGGATATGTTTTTTTAGATGCTAGAACTCTGGCTGATTTTTTTGCTGGCAAATTAGAGCCTTCTGGTAAATATGTACTTCTTACCTTTGACGATGGATGGGCGGACAATCTCTTTTTTGTTACTCCGATATTGAAAAAGTATTCGATCAGAGCTCTCTTGGCGGTGTGTATCTCGCTAATAAATCCATCTGAAGAGAAAAGAACCTTTAGCAGTTTTGAATTCTACGACGGTAAAGATGCCCTATATTCTGCAGTCGATAAGAAAGATATGAGTCAGTTCCTTTCATGGAATGAATTGAGGGAGATGAAGGATTCTGGCGCATGGGACTTTGCCTCCCATGGAGTTTCCCACTTGGCATCTTATTCGTCATTTCTAAAGATAAGAGGCTTTTATCCGAAACAAGATCATTGGACTATGAAATTTGCTTTGGGAGGACAGCTTTTCGAAGGTGCCCCAAGGGCGGAATTCAGAAGCATACTTGCCGATCCTATTACGGAAATTTCAGATGAGTTCAAAACCCTGCTTAAAAAGGCTCGCAATGATGCCGAAAGATTGAATATATGCTCTACGTTTAAAAATCCTATTAGAATCATTGAATCGCAAGACGAATTCAGAAAGAGAGTTCATGCCGAACTTTTAGATTCAAAACTAGCGATTAAGGAGAATCTGGATTTAGACACTGATTGCCTTGTGTGGCCGTGGGGACATTACTCAGAAATTTCTGAACAGTTAGCGAAAGAATGCGGATACAAGATGTTGTTTACTACGGATAGAGGCCATTTGACAAGCAAGACCTCCGCATTCCGCATCCCTAGGCTTGTAGCACCCAAAAATCTTCTTCAATTCAGAAGGAGAATTAGCAACGGAATCTTTTCGTTTCTGGGTTTTTAAACCTTATAAAGTCGGAATTGGTTGAAGCGGGCTTTTAGTTTCCCCACACGTCTACTATCTTACCGTTAAAAGTCTTAATGATGTCTTTTATAAATCCATTCTTTTCGGCTCTGGATTTGAGTTCTCTTATGTCTCTGCTGTGCAATTGAGCCGTTTCGTAAGGGGAAAGAACTTCGTTTTTCTTTATCACTGAAAGGTGTGCATCCTTATTGCCTGAAATCCTTCTTAGGCAGTTGTTCAGAATCTTGTTTTCTTTTTCGATCTGATTCATATCGCTCGTCGCATGTTCGGCGTCGATGATTATCGTCAAAGTCTGCCCATCAAAAGACTCGGGAACAGCCTCCTGCAGTTTGTCTTTGAGAGCAGGAGCGGCAGTGGAAACCTCTGTTATGAGTTTATTCAAAATATCTTCTGGTTTGTGTGGGACAGGTTTGGGAGACTCTGAATTCTGAAAACGAGAAACTGACTCTTTGTGGCCTAGATTCTGTGGAGATTTATTGGCGATAGGAATTTCTTTTACTGGCTCTACTGAGGAGTCAGTACTTTTTTTTTTGGCTCCGTCGGAGCCCCATCTAGGTTTCCTTCCAGTTCATTGATCTTTTTTATCAAATCCTCTATCTTCGTCGCATGAGCGAAACGTGATGCTCTAAGCAAAAGTGCTTCTATGAAAATATGCTTGTTTATTGCGTCGTGCAGGGTCCTTGCCGCAGAAGACATTGTCTCAATCAGTCGTTGTATTGTGTCCAAGCTGTGATCCTGCCCAAGCTTGATAAACTCTTCCGCTGAATCTTCGTCCTCCTCAAGTATCCTGCCCGCATTCTTGCCTGCGATTTTCGCAATCTGCATGCATCTCAAGGTATAGAGGATGTCCTCGTAGAGTTTCTCTATGTTTTTGCCTTTTACAGCTACGGAATTGACTGATGACACAAGAGTTTGAGCATCATTTTGTAGGAGGGCTTTTATTACGGTCGTTATCTCATCTTTTGCCGCCAGACCGAAAACGGACACTATGTCAGCTTCTGAAATTTCCTCGCTCTCCGATGCCCGGAATGCTATCATCTGGTCTAGGAGTGATTCAGCGTCGCGCATCCCGCCATCAGCGGCCCTTGCGATAGCATCTATCGCATCAGAAGATATCTTTACCTTTTCTTGTTCTGCGATTTTCGCAAGGGATTGTGAAATCATTGATGTCGGGATCCTTCTCAAATCGAATCGCTGGCATCTGGATACTATAGTTGGCAATACTTTATGAGCCTCTGTTGTCGCAAATATGAATTTTACGTGCGCTGGAGGCTCTTCCACCGTTTTTAAGAAAGCGTTCCATGCCCCGGCTGAAAGCATGTGGACTTCGTCAACAATGTATATTTTGAACTTTCCTGACACCGGAGCGTAGTATACTTCGTCTCGTAGATTCCTTACATTGTCAACCGTGTTGTTACTTGCTCCGTCTATTTCTATTACGTCAAGGCAGGACGCCTCTTGAACTGCTACGCAGTTGTCGCATGTACAGCATGGTTCGGGGGAGGGGTATTTTCTGCAATTGAGAGCTTTCGCAAAGATTCTAGCTATTGTGGTTTTGCCTATACCGCGCGGTCCTACGAATAAGTATGCGTGAGCCGCGCGTTGCCTGATTATCTGGTTTTGGAGAGTCTGGGTGACGTGCTCCTGACCAATGACTTCGGAGAAACGCTGAGGTCTCCATTTTCTCGCCAATACCTGATATTCCATGATGCCATTAATCCTTTATATGAGGAGAATATTCTAACACGACTGTAATTGCTTTCAAGCCTAGCAAAGCTTTTTCTTGACCGAAAAGTTCAAATAAGAATCAGTAGAAAATTTCGCTCGATATTATGAGGGGGATGACCGCCGCCGGGGCCGGATTGAACTACGGTGCACGACAGGTTCGCGTAGGGCTGCTTGGTTCCCCACCTGACCCGATTGGCGTCTGCCGTCACATAGGTTCCGGCTTCCGGCGACGATAAGAAAAGAATTCTCAGGTTTTGCTTTCAGCCTGATTTTTTTTATGCAGTTTAGTCTTTCCGTTGAAATATTCAAGCATGAGATGCAGTTCATTACGAAGATTTTTTCTGTGTATTATTCTGTCTATCATTCCTTTTTTGAAGAGGAACTCTGAAGTTTGGAAACCTTCTGGCAGTGTCGCCTGAGTGGTATCTTTGATTACGCGAGGTCCGGCGAATCCGATAAGCGCACCGGGTTCTGCCACCACAATATCCCCTAGTGATGCGAAACTCGCAGTGACCCCCGCAGTGGTGGGATTTGTCATTATTACTATGTATGGTTGTGTCTTTTTTGAAAATCTATAAAGAGCCCCACTTGTCTTCGCCATTTGCATAAGACTAAGCATGCCCTCATACATTCTTGCTCCACCGCTAGCAGTGACTATTACCAAAGGAATTGACATTTTTTCCGCGGCTTCGGTGAGGCGTGTTATTTTTTCTCCTACTACCGATCCCATGCTTGCTCCAAGGAATCTGAAGTCCATAACTCCGAGCGCGTACTGGATTCCTGAAAGGGTCGCTGTACCGCAGACTACTGCTTCATTCATTCCAGTTTTCGCCTTGCTTTTTTC
>CAZXAC010000250.1:0-3732 GCA_964638335.1 uncultured Lentisphaera sp.
CAATTGACAATGCCATTTTAGCATTTTGTTCAACAAGTAAAACTGTAGTCCCCATGCTCGAAAAAATCACTTGTGCGTGCGCCTACAATTCAAACAAGAAGACATTCTTAAGCGGAGAAGAACTTTGGGTAAAAGACTATCCTTCGTATTTTGAAGCAATCTTGCAAGACAAGCTTATAAGCGCAGACAATGCGCATAGTGACCCTGGAACAACCGAACTTCTTGAATCATATCTGATTCCGAATGGGATAAGCTCCATGATGGATACATTGATTTCGCTCGGAAAAGAACCTTTCGGAATACTATGTTGCGAACATTCTGGAGAGCCAAGAAATTGGACCATAGAAGAAACTAACTATCAGATGTTCATGGCAAATCTTGTATCCCTCTATTTCCAAACGGCAAAGGCTGAAAACACAGAAAAAATACTTGAAGGACAAATAAGCAGATTCCAAAGCTTGACAACGCAATCCGATGTGGGCCTGATAGTGATGGATCAAGATAATAAAGTGATATATGTAAATCCAGAGACAGAAGCTTTATTCGGCGAAAAGATAAAGAGTATTCTTGGATCCAAATGTCCAAACGAGTTGTTTGACGAAAAAAATCAGAAAAAAATTCAAATAATTACAAAGAACGGAGAAAAAGGCGTCGCCTTAGTCACGTGTCGCGAATGCGATTGGGAAGGCAAAAAATCGAAATTGCTTACGGTAAAGGACATCAGCGCAACAAAATAATCTCGTCAGATTTCCTGTAATAATCTCAACGCGTGAAACACTGGCATCATCCTATTATCGTCATATTGTCGCAATGAACAATCTCATCATCCCCTTGATAGCCCAAAACAGATTTCGCCTCAGAACTCTTCCTCCCGGACATTTTCAGCACCTCTAAGGCGGAATAATTGCTAAGTCCCTTTCCGATGATATCTCCCGAAATTGAATATATATCCACGGTGTCGCCCCTCTTGAAATCTCCCTCGGCGGATTTAATGCCTGTCGGCAGCAAACTTTTTCCTTTGTTAAGCAAAGCCGTCGCGGCACCTTCGTCCACAAATATTCTGCCTTTTGATTTCGAAAAGAATCCCAGCCATCTCTTCTTCGAGCTCATCTGCTTTGAAACCGAAAGGAAGATGGTACCCCTTTTCTCCCCGTTAAAGATCTTTTTTATTATCAGCGGATCCCTTCCGTCGGCAATTACAAGAGGCTCTCCTGCCTTGGTTACTATCTCGGCCGCCTTTATCTTGGACGACATCCCTCCTATGGAGAATTGGTTGTCAGCGGTTCCTGAGGCTAATTTTTTGGTCTTTTGATCAATGTTTTTTACAACAGGAATCAATTCGCCGTCAGAGGCGGTACTTGTCATCAAACCCTCAACGGTGGTCAGGATAACTGTAAGATCTGCCTTAGTCATTACCGCTATCAGAGCGGCAAGCGTGTCATTGTCTCCAAACTTTAATTCATCTACCGAAACAGTATCATTTTCATTTATTACAGGTAGGATATTTTTGGACAATAATGAATTCAGACAGTTCATTATGTTGAGATGTCTTACCCTATCCCTCAAATCATCCGCGCCAAGAAGCAACTGCGCACAGTGAAACCCGTGACGAGAACATTCCTTTTCGTATATGGACATCAGCTTGCTCTGACCTATTGCGGCGAGTGCCTGCACATCTGAAAGTTCGGAAGGGCGCCTCTTCATCTCAAGAGTCCTCATCCCTAGCCCAACCGCCCCGGAAGATACAAGTATGACCTCCCTGCCCTCCTTCTTTAAAAAGGCTATCTGTGAAACAATGTCCCCTATCCGCCCAATATCGGTCAAAAGTCTAGTCCCGACTTTTATAACAATCCTTGAAGCCTTGTCGAAAAGCTCTTTTCTATTATCTATATTTTTATCAGTCATTTTCAGCTCATTCGATTACATTTTTTCGCCAATAACATACATAGTAAGATTTTAAATGCAAAAATGGCTGAACATCCTCTAAGCTTCTACGCCTCTTTGCATATAATTAAATATCCCACCCTTGCATCCCTTATGTCTTAAGAGTAAATTGAGCCCCTTTAAAAACGTTCTAGAATTATATTTCACAAAATGAAAACAGATTTTTATTGATATGACTTTGTTTGACACGCATGTACATTTTTCCGAAAAAGATCCCGAAGCTTTTTACGAGAGGAGCAAAGCGGCCGGGGTTGATTTTTTGCTCATAGTAGGAGCGAATGTCGCATCGAGCTTTGAGGCGAGAAATTTTGCGGAGCAGATATCGAAAGCTTGGTTTTCCCCCGGCATACATCCGCACGATGCCGGCAAGGAGGACTTCTCACTTCTGCACGAATTAATATCCCACAGGAAATCTGTTGCCATCGGAGAAACAGGACTGGATTATTACTACGAATTTTCAGAAAGGATAAAACAAAAGAATCTTTTTGAAAAATCACTTTCGGCTGCCCTTGAGCGGAAACTGCCTGCCGTAGTTCACTGCAGGGACAAGGATCCGTCCGGACAGGCTTATTCCGACTGTTTTGAATATTTGAATGATTTCTCGTCTGCAGGAGGTCGATTTGTAATGCACTGTTTCACTGGCGACAATTCTTGGCTTGAAAAATTCCTTTCCATAGGCGCTTACATAAGCTTTGGTGGAATCATCACATTCGGCAAGGGCGAAAACGTAAGAGAACTGCTGAGACGCACCCCTCTGGAAAGGATCCTGTTTGAAACCGACGCGCCCTATCTGGCGCCAAACCCTTTAAGGGGCAAACCCAATCATCCGGAATACTTGCCAATTACGGTAAAAAAGGCTGCAGAAGTCTTGTCTTGCGAACTTGAAGTCTTGGCTGAAAAGACTGTGGATAATTCATTTGAGCTCTTCAGCAAAGCGGAGAGGAAATGAAAAAGCTGCTCAGCAAAACTTACGCATGGTTGTCACTGATTAGACTTCCGAATCTTTTTACTGTCCCGGGCGACTGTGTTGTCGGATATCTTTTGAGTGGAGGATTCTATTTCAATAAACCTTTCATACTGCTAATCATCTCTTCTATATCATATTACATCTTCGGATTGATAACAAATGACATCAGGGATTTGCCGGAGGACAGGCAAGACAATCCAGAACGCCCCCTACCCTCAGGGGCAATAAAAATTGCTCATGCAAGAACTGCTGCTGCGATGTTTCTGTTTTCCGGAGTTCTTTGCGGCTTCTTGTCAAGCCTGACGTCTGGGATGGTCGGACTTCTTCTTTTACTTGCAATAGTTCTCTATAATTTTGTATTCAAGTCCAATCCTGTCATCGCGCCGATCCTCATGTCATCCTGCCGACTTCTGAATGTCCTTCTTGGAGCTTCCCTCTCGCAGATAAATCTCATCTCGCCAGCAATGCTTATTCTGCTACACTTCTCAGTACTTTATTTTACTTTTGTTTTCGGAATATCTGTTGCAGCAAGAAATGAAAAATCGTCAGACATACTAAGCTTCATATCGGGCACGGTATTGATTTCATTTTCAACATTCTTACTTTTTCTATACAGTCTATTTAAATTTGTAAGGATCCTAAACTACACCGGACATTTTCCTCCCGCCTTCTGGAGCGGAATCGCCGCAATGCTGATTTTATTTGTGATACTGCTTGGCTTCATGGCAAACAGATTTATTAAGGGAAATAGAGACATCAGTTCGAGTATTGGCAGGCTTATATGTGGCATGACGCTTTTTCAGGCCGTCTATCTCTCAAGC
>CAZXAC010000251.1:0-3725 GCA_964638335.1 uncultured Lentisphaera sp.
GTCCCATGATTTGATGTTGCTTAGTTCTAAGGAAATCTTATTCTCCGCACTACTCATTTGACTGAATATTTCGGAGAACGACATTACGCGTTTATAGCTTATTATCTTATAGTCTTCCAAAGGAATTCCAGCCAAGTTCAACGTCTCAACAATTGCATCCTCGTAAAATCCATTGGCGTCAACCATGCCCAATTCAAGAGCCTCGGAACCAAGAAATATCCTTCCATCTCCGATTTCTGTCGTCTTTATTTTCTCAGCCGGGAGATTTTTTCTGCCCTTCGCGACTATGTCGGCAAACTCTGAATATATTTTATCCACAATTTTCTGAGCTAGGACCTTCTCCTCCTCCGTCCTAACCCTCGAACCATCAAGCATATCCTTCATTTTTCCCGACTTGTATGTTTCAGTATGCATTCCAATCTTTCCAAGCAGACTATGGTAGTTATACGTCTGCATTATAACACCTATGCTACCGGTTATGCAAAGACGATGCGCCATAACAAAATCCGACCCTACCGCGACATAATATCCGCCGCTGGCCGCCATAGTATTCATGTACGATACAACTTTCTTGCCAGAATTTCTCACGTCAAGCACTTTCTTGTATATGTTGTCAGCGGCGGTCACCCCTCCTCCCGGAGTGTCAAGGTAGAGAATCACTGCTTTTACGTCGGGATCATTTTGCGCCCTTGTCAACTGCTTCACGATCAGCGCAGAATCAGCTATCTGCCACATCGAGGAACCTCCGCCTGCATCTATTATCATCCCTTTTATCTCTACAAGCGCAATCTTGTTGGATGAAAATCCACCACCTTCGACAAATCTTTCCACAAGCCCGTCAGCGCTAGAAAATCCACCCAACTTCCCTGTAAGTGTTCCAGAATCGGAACTAAATACAGAAGTAAACAGAAGTAATATTCCTCCTATTATCAGGCAGGCACTCAAAAGAGCAACCGATATTACCGCCGTAATAACACAGCCGCTCCCGCAGCCTTTTTTGTTTTCTGGATGCGTGTGTGGATGTTCATGATGTGGAAGGGTGTTTTCTGAATTTTCGCACATTTTATATATTCCTCCGTTAATGATATCCCTTGCAAAATGAAATCCCAAATTAGTCCGTATCGGACAATATTCAAATCCAGAGACGAAGACAGAAGTCCCCAGTTGCCTTATAATATAGACTACGAAACAATTCTTCAGATCGATTGGCAAACCGTTATCGCCGCCACTCCGACTATATCGTCATCAGAGCATCCCCTTGAAAGATCATTCAATGGTTTTGCAAGTCCTTGCAGAATAGGACCATAGGCAGATGCTCCCGCGAGTCTTTCGGTAAGCTTGTAAGCGATATTACCTGCGTTCAAATCCGGAAACACTAGGACATTCGCCGCGCCTTTAAGAGGACTATTGGGGCATTTTTTGGATGCAACTCCCGGTACCAAGGCAGCATCCGCCTGCAATTCTCCGTCCAAAACCGCATCCAAGCCAAGACTGACAGCTTTTTCTTTTGCGATTTTCGCGGCGTTTATTACCTTGTCCACCGATTCATGCTGAGCACTGCCTTGCGTTGAAAACGACAAGAAAGCCACTTTAGGCTGTTTACCGATTATGGATTTGCACGACATCGCCGAAGCAAGCGCAATATCGGCGAGTTGTTCTGAGTCAGGAGCCGGGTTCACTCCGCAATCAGCGTATATCAGAGTGCTGTCGCCGGCAGGAGAATCTTTTGCCAAATCCATTATAAAACAACTGCTTGCCGTCTTGATCCCATCTTTTGGGCCTATGATCATGAAAGCGGCTCTAAGCATATCTGGAGTTGATGCTATGCTTCCGGCAACCATTCCATCACAGAGACCTTCTCTGACCATCATTGCTCCGAAGAAAAGCCTATTCTTCATGTATTCTGCCGCAAGCTCCATGGTCATATTTTTCTTTTTGCGAATTTCGCAAAGCTTCGCGCAATATCCGTCCATGAGAGGCGATCCGAGGTGATCCAATGCCTTGAACGAGTGCGTTTTCATTCCGGCGGACTCAAGCGATTTCTTTATTTCATCAGTCGTTCCAAGCACAATGACTTCGGACGCGATTCTCTTCTGAAGTATTTTCTCAGCCGCTTTCACCACCCTCGGGTCATGTCCTTCTGGAAGAACGATTTTTTTCTTGAATTGGGAGCATTTTTCAATAAGTTTTTCTATTATAGGCATTTCTTTTAACTCCTTTTATTTTTTATTTTTTATGAACTTTTTAATATTTCAGCGAACTGTCATTCATTTTCTGATTCTGGAACTACGCTATGGTTTTCGTGGGTTATGACAGAGAGAGTTTCCCTCGCTATCATGAGTTCTTCGTTTGTCGGCATCACTATTGCTTTCCACTTGCTGGAAGGCTTAGAGATGACACCAGGCACTCCTTTGAATTTATCATTAAGTTCCTCATCCAATTCGATACCAAGGCACTGAAGCTTTTCAAGTATGAGTTTTCTGATGTATGAGCTGTGTTCACCTATTCCTCCAGTGAATATTATCGCGTCCGCCCCGGACAACTGGGCAAAATAAGATCCCGCATATTTGACTATCCTCGCCACAAACATACGGAGGGCGCGAAGAGCCTGCTGGTCGCCGCTTTCCGATGCGGAAATAATATCCCGCATATCACTGCTTCCAATTCCGCTGACACCTAAAAGTCCGCTCTTCTTGTTCAATATGTTGTCAATGTCCTTTGGCGTCATTCCGAGTTCCGCAAGCCGTATAACTATAGCTGGATCTATATCTCCACAACGCGTTCCCATCACAAGCCCTTCGAGAGGGGTCATACCCATAGAGGTATCTATCACAGTCCCTTTCTTTATGGCGGCGGCACTGCACCCGTTCCCAAGATGAAAAGTTATGAGGCTGAGCTGGTTGAACGGTATATTTAGAAATTTTGCAGTTGTTCTTGCCACGTAGCTATGGGATGTCCCATGGAAGCCGTATCTCCTTATTCCATACTTCGTGTAGAGTTCGTAGGGAACGGCGTAAAGATACGATTCCGGCGGCATGGATTGATGAAAAGCCGTGTCAAATACGGCAACATTATCTACTCCTTCAAATATCTTTTCGCAAGCTTCTATACCGGCGTAATTCGGCGGATTATGCAGAGGAGCAAGGGAAAAGCAGTCTTTTATTATGTCCTTCACTCGATCGTCAACAAGGATAGGCTTTGTCATCTGTTCGCCTCCATGCACTACCCTGTGTCCAATTGCCTGCACTTCTCCAAGACTCTTTATCACTCCCACGTCAGGGTCAGTCAGCTTTTCACATACCATTTTCAGAGCTTCTGTGCAATTGGAAACCTTCACCTTAGCTTCAACACAAATGTTATCGTGCCTGCAATATTTCATGACAGGTTCGGCGAGCCCTATCCTCTCCACCATTCCCTTTGCGAGGACCTTCTCCTCGCGCATCGAAAAGAAGGTGAATTTGAGTGACGAACTCCCGGCATTTACCACAAGTATCTTCATTTATTCCGCTCCATTGGATAAAAGTTTTTTGAAATGAAAAAGCCGGAGAAAGATACAAAGCTATCGAACAAGTTTCAAATGAAAAAAGAAAAAATATCAAGCTATATTTTGCTTAATACTGAGTTGCATTCAAAGAGTTAGGAAAGACAAGAGATATTTTGAGGGATGTCCGGGTAAATTGATTGAAGGGCGATATAGATATCGTCCGAGAACAATTTATCAAAAC
>CAZXAC010000252.1:0-3700 GCA_964638335.1 uncultured Lentisphaera sp.
TGTCCTCGATTTGAGTATGGTGTAGGGCGTTATGACTAAGTATGAAAGTCCTTTCATGATTATGCTGTTTTGAGCTCCTTATCGTTCGGATTTTTTTTCTTTACAAGTTTTGGTGCGATTCCATTTTTAACGGTCTCTCCCGTTATTATGCATTCTGAAATATTTTGTTTCGAGGGCACTTCGAACATTATGTCGAGCATTATCTGCTCGATTATCGTTCTTAGTCCTCTTGCTCCGGTGCCTTTTGCGAGAGCTTTCTCTGCGATTGCCTCAAGGGCATCATCTTCGAATATGAGATTCACGTTTTCCATCTGTAGAAGTTTTTTGAATTGTCTTACCAGCGCATTCTTAGGTTCGGAAAGTATCCTTATCAATTCTTCCTTGCTTAACTGGGAGACATTTGAAACTATAGGGAGCCTGCCTATGAACTCCGGAATCAGTCCGTACCTTACCAGATCCTCAGGCTCAACATATTTAAGTATATTTTCATCGTTGTCAATATCAGGTGATGCCGAGCGCTCTTCTCTGTGGCGGAAGCCGAGTATTTGTTTGCCTATCCTGCGCCTTATGATCTTGTCCAAGCCTACGAACGCGCCGCCGCATATAAAAAGAATATTAGTGGTGTCCACCTGTATGTATTCCTGCTGTGGATGTTTTCTGCCTCCTTTTGGAGGAACGTTGGAAGTTGTGCCTTCCAAAATTTTCAGAAGAGCCTGCTGAACTCCTTCGCCTGACACGTCTCTTGTTATGGAAACATTTTCGCCCTTCTTAGATATCTTATCTATTTCATCGATGTAAACTATTCCTATCTGGGCACGTTTAACGTTGTAATCAGCCGCTTGTATCAGCCGGAGAATTATGTTTTCAACGTCTTCGCCCACATATCCTGCCTCGGTCACTGTTGTGGCATCCGCAATTGAAAAAGGTACATCAAGTATCCGGGCGAGTGTCTTCGCAAGCAAGGTTTTGCCCGAGCCGGTAGGACCTATCAATAATATGTTGCTCTTTTCAATTTCAACATCGTCGTCCTTCGAAGACGTTCCAGTGGTGAGACGCTTGTAATGATTGTGAACGGCGACGGAGATGACTTTTTTCGCGTGTTCCTGCCCCACGATATATTTATCGAGGGCTTTCTTTATTTCTTCCGGCTTAGGAACTTTTAGGGCAGTATTGGGTGTTGATGAAGCGGCTGTGTCTGGTCTTGCTCCGCCTTTCGCTCCGGCAGATTCTCCCTTGTACATCCCGGAGCAGACTTCTATGCACTTATTGCATATTGCCGCGCCATTGGGGCTTGTAACCAGTGGTCCGACCCTGTCGGCGCTCTGTCCGCAGAAAGAGCATTTAGGGGTGTATCTGAATCCGCCATTTGAATTCTTCATCTACGGCTCCGTTTCCTTTATTTTTTTGAGAAGATATTATCAACAAGCCCATATTCCTTGGCTTCTAGGGCTGACATGAAGAAATCTCTCTCCGTGTCGACGCTTATCTTCTTGAGAGGTTTGCCTGTATGTTTGGATAGAATTGTGTTGAGCATTTCCCTTAGTCTCAGTATTTCCTTCGCATGTATGCTTATGTCGGATGCGCTTCCTTCTGCTCCGCCCCAAGGCTGGTGTATCATTATCCTTGAATTAGGAAGCGCGTAACGCTTGCCCGGTGTTCCAGCGGCAAGGAGCACCGCCGCCATGCTCGCGGCCTGTCCCACGCAATAGGTCTTTATTTCGCATGCGAGTATTTGCATCGTGTCGTATATGGCGAGACCGGCCGTAACAGAGCCTCCCGGCGAATTTATATATATGTCTATGTCCTTTTTCGCATCTTCGGACTGGAGAAACAAAAGTTGGGCTGTTATAAGATTCGCGACATTATCGTCTATCGGTGTGCCAAGAAGGATTATTCTGTCCTTCAATAGACGCGAATAGATGTCATAGCCGCGCTCGCCTTGTCCGGTCTGTTCGACGACCATTGGAATAAGAATGGACATCTTTGCTTCTCCTTAAGTTATTGCTTTTTGCCTTCTGATATTTTTTTTGCCAGGAAATCCGCGACTTTTGATTCTAGGATTCCCATGTGGAGACGTTCCGCCATTCTTTCTGATACGTTCTTTCTGAAATCTTTCTCATTCACGCCAAAATGCCTGCTGAGGCTTCTGATTTCGCTGTCGAAATCTTCTCTTTCGACATTTATTTTTTCGGCAGAGGCTATCTTTCGCATTATCAAAAACTTTCTCAACTTTTTCTTAGCCTCTTCTCTAATCTTGCTGATGTGTTCTTCTTTTTTTTCCTTGAATTCCTTAGCCTGTTCCTCATTCGCCACATTTTGCCTGATGTACAGGTTTGTTTCTTCTCCGACAAATTGTTCGAGGGTTATGTCTGGAAGCGGAAATTCCTTAGTCCTTGCGCATATTTCGTCAACGCATTTTTCCTTTACCGCCGCCTCATAATCTCTGGTCTTCATGTTTTCCAGGTCTTTGCTTATTCTTTCCTTCAGTTCGTCAAATCCGGCGACTTTCACCTTCTTGCATAGTTCATCGATGTCGGTTAGCGGTGAATGCCTCTGCACCTTGGAAACTTTTGCTTCGTATTTTATTTTCATTCCGGCAAGTGCATGTTCTCTGAAATCCGCAGGATACTCTGCAGTAAAACTGAAATCTTCGCCATTTTTCTTGCCGATTACGGCTTTATTAAGATTAGGAATCATCTCTGGTTCTCTCACCCATACCCACATCTTTTCGGATTTTACCAGTCTCTTGGCTTCATCGCTGGCTTCTTCTGGAAGAGTCGCATCAGATGATACGGAAAGCTCAAGCATGTCGTTTTCCTGTACTGGCCCTTCGCAATCTTCGTATTTGCCGTACATTCCTTTCAACCTCTCGATCTGATCATTAATCTCGCTTTCTGACACTGCCTCCTTCTTTAAATCCACATTGATTTCTGAGTATTTTGGCAGCTCAAACTCAGGCGCAACATCAAATTCAAAGGAGATTGCGAAATCCTCCCCTTCTTTCGGCTCTACGGAATTAATCCCGCTGGTATTGTAGCTGAGAACGTCGAACTCCTTCTTGCCGTCTTCTCCGGCTTTATCAAGCTTGTCAAACACACAGGACATTATGGAACGTCCCAACTGCTCCTTTATCATCCCTGCGAAGCGATTTTTCACAAGGAATACTGGCGCTTTTCCCTGCCTGAATCCAGGCAGTTCCGCGAATTTCGCAAGCTCAACTGCTTCGTTCTCCAGCCCCTTGGTAACATCTGCTCCGGCTAGCTTCACCGAAACCTTCTTTGTGCAAGGCTTTACGTCGGAAAACTCAAGCTTTATCCTGCTTGTTATATCAAACTTTCCCATAGTTGTTTCCTCTGATTTGTATCTTTGGTTCATTGTTTATAAAGGGCGCCTAATATAATGTCTGTCAGAAAAAAACCAAATAAAAGCCCCCTTTAAAGCAATTTTTTCTCCAAAAAAACAAATTTTATTTTGACAAGCATAGTTTTGGAGTATAGTTTTAGCACTTATTTTTCAACAAAAAATAAAAAAATTTGGCAGAGTATCATGGCTGGAATACCAAGACTGATTGTGCTTTCTGAACAGTTCAGAGGAAAAACGTTTGAACTTGTTGATGAAATCTACACTTGCGGAAGGGTCGAGGCCAACCAGATATTCCTCAAAGATCCGACCGTGAGCTCGAAGCACTGCGAATTTATTA
>CAZXAC010000253.1:0-3699 GCA_964638335.1 uncultured Lentisphaera sp.
ATCCTGCTTTCTATGATTGATACAGGAATGCAGGTTGGAGCAAATTCCCTTGATAACCAAAATAGCTCAACTGTTGCCATTGAATCAGGTCAGGACGTGTCCTCTGCGGCTCAAGTTGCCCTTGAAAACTCAATTTCAATTCCACCAACCGTTCATGTCGATCAAGGGAAGAGAATTAAGGTCTTTGTAAGTAAAGATCTTGATTTCGCTTCAATTGAGACAGAAAACCAGAAGGATTAGTGAAACGGGTCAGATCGTCATGAAACCTGCCAATCAATCAACTACAAATACTGAAAGTGTTCTCCATCCTCACAACGATTTGCGGCAAGGTGTTTTTATAGAAAAATTCCTTGATCCTTTCCGGAGCTATCTAATCGATGATACGGTAAGTGAGATTTGCGTCAATCATGCCCATGAGCTATGGATTGAGCGATCGGGTTCTCTTGCAATGGAGCAGGTCGTAAACAACGACATATCCGAAGAAAATTTACTGCGGCTGGCCCGCCAAATTGCCTCAATATCTGGTCAATCAATTAATGAGGCATTTCCTTTACTATCTGCAACCCTTCCCACAGGCGAGAGGGTTCAGGTTGTTATACCTCCTGCGGCACGGTTTGGACCAGCCCTCTCAATTCGAAAGCAAATCGTTAAAGACATGAGTCTCGATGATTATGAGGATATGGGCGCTTTCGAGAAAGTCGCCATTCATGAAGCTCCTCTCCAGAAATCTAAAGATGAAGATCTAAAAAACCTCTTCCAAAGGGGGCATATCAAAGAATTTATAAGATGTGCAACAAGAGCTAAGAAAAACATCCTTATCTCGGGTGGAACATCTACCGGAAAGACAACACTTTTAAATGCTATCCTCTCAGAAATAGACGCTTCCGAGCGTATCATCACGATTGAAGATACACCGGAAGTTAGACCTAAACATCCTAACCACCTCTCTTTACTGGCGTCCAAAGGAGAACAGGGAACAGCCAAAGTCACAATTCAGGACTTATTGGAATCAGCTCTTCGCTTGAGACCAGATAGAATTTTACTTGGTGAACTGAGGGGCAAGGAAGCCTATACCTTCCTCAGAGCAATTAACACAGGACATCCGGGCTCAATCACAACAGTCCACGCGGATACGCCATTTGGTGCAATTGAGCAAATTGCATTGATGGTAATGCAGGCAGGTCTTGGCCTCACACACGACCAGATTAAAACTTACATCAGCAACATCGTTGATATCGTTATCCAATTAAAACGGGTTGGCAATCAGCGTATCATATCGGAGGTTTGGTATCCCTAATGTTAGAAGATAAGCAAAAAATATTTATAGGCATCAGCATCCTATTAGCAATCTGTGTTGCTTCATATGTATCCTCGATTGTATTTTTCTTTCTCTCAAAATTTCCGGTTGGATCGGCTCTCCCTTGGTCTGTTTGGACGTTCTTACCTCATGCAGGAGACCCTCAGATTCAATCCCGCCTCTTCGTGGCACTTGGCTTCCCGTTTTTGGGAGCGGCAACAGCTCTTGTTAAAGCTTTTAATACGTCCGATTCTTTTCTGGGCGACGCTAGATGGGCATCTCAAAATGATATCCGAAAAGGCGGATTATTCTCATCCAAAGGTATTGTACTCGGAAAGTTTCGTGGTCGCTTTCTCTATAGTGATGCCAATACCCACGTCATGTGTGTTGCACCAACACGTTCCGGTAAGGGGATTGGTGTTGTTATCCCCAACCTACTCTCTTGGGAAGATTCCGTTGTGTGTTTCGACATCAAGCAGGAAAATTTTGAGAAAACATCAGGTTTTAGGAAAACGCATGGACATGAAGTATTTTTATGGGCGCCGATGTCAAAAGATAGAAAGTCTCATCGCTACAACCCATTCTCTGAAATTTCTTCAGACCCTATTACCCGCATCAGTGACTTACAGCGTATTGCAACAATCCTAATTAAGGATTCCGCTTCTCACGATTCCAATATGTGGATTATTGAGGCACGCTCCCTGTTTGTGGGACTTGCCTTATATGTTTTGGATAACGAAGATATGCCGTCCACGATTGGCTCTGTTTATCGTCTTCTCGGAACCGAGCAGGAATTAGGAGACATTATCCGTCATATCGTCAAAACCCATAATGAACTTGATCCAGAATCCATCGGAATGCTCATGAACTTCGCCAACAAAGCCGCCAAAGAGCGTAGTGGTGTCAAAAGCTCCTTAAGCCAAGCCTTGAGTCTTTGGAAAACACCTGAGATTGATGCTGTCACATCTGCGAGTGACTTTTCTTTAAGAGACCTCAAAAAGAAACGAATGGCAGTTTATATAGGAGTTGCGACAGGTGATATTCCGACCGTTGCTCCACTTCTTAATTTGTTTTTTGAGCAACTCATGACAACTCTCACCATGAAACTACCGGATGCGTCTGAGCCAAGAAAAGTGCTAATTCTTCTTGATGAATTTCATATGCTGGGGCGGATGGAAACAGTCGCCAACGTCTTTACCTTGGCAGGTGGATATAACTGCCGTGTTCTAGCTGTTGTTCAAGGTCTAAGTTGGATTGATGATGTTTACGGCAAACAAAAGCGGGATGGTATTCTCTCTGTCTGCGCACACCGCATCTTCTTTGCTGCTAACGATTTAGAAACAGCCCGCTATGTAAGTGAAATGTGCGGAGAAAAAACAATTGAAATGGTTTCCACTACAAAAAATAGTTCATCCCGACTTGGATCTTCTACCAAAAACACCAGTAGCAGGACTTGGCCTTTAATTACAAAAGATCAGGTCACACGTCTTCCCAGAAAATCTGGGATCATTCTGGCTGAAGCAAGTTTCCCGATAAAATGCCAGAAAATTGCTTACAACATAGGTTCAGATGCCAAAATTTTTGGAGGACGCCTCTTACCCCCTCCATCAATTCCGTTCTTAGAAATTGAACGGTACGGTATTCCGAAGTTTGATATTGCTGATGATGACAACAAGCAAGAACCTGACCCCAATCAGGGAAACTTATTCAACAGTGAAAAAAAATTAGAAAACTCAAATGAAAACAAAACATCTGACGATGAAGAGGTATCAAATACAGCTCTATTTCTTGATAAGGAAGACGATTAATACGGAGCGTTTGGCTGAAATAATTCGACAATCCGTCCATCAGGATCTCTCAATATCGACTTCTTGCCTGATAATAAACTCTGTGTATCCTGAACTATGAGATCTTCGTATGAGAACAAAGACCGAATTTTGACCATAATCTCATCGATATCCTTCACATCAATTCTCAAAACAAACGACGCATCAGTGGGCACTCTTGGGGGATATATCTCAATACATATGTCTGATTTGAACAAAAAATGCTGTGGACCAGCTCCATGCTGCTCTTTTTCCAATTGGACTCCTGCCGCTTCATAAAAAGCAGCAACTAAATCCATTTTTTCTGTACAAAGCATTAGATTTATCATAATAACAACAATAGGTAATGTAATGAGTAAAAAAAGTCAACCAATTTGTATTGTAGGATCCGGGCCAGCCGGACTAGTTTCCGCCCTTGCTCTCGCCCAGAAGGGGCTATTACCTGTGATATTGGAAAAATCCTCAGGTCACAGATCAAGAAGTCGCGCAACTGGATTACAATCGGAGACCCTAAGAATATTTGATGCTCTTGGGGTCGGAAAAGATATTAGAAGGATGGCTACACCTATATTTGGA
>CAZXAC010000254.1:0-3687 GCA_964638335.1 uncultured Lentisphaera sp.
TCCGGCACCAGTAACAGGCAAGACAGTCGCCCAAGTCGTGGACTGTTATCAACATTACATTTTTCTGAGGTGACAAACTCATTTTATCCTTCTGGATATTGCAATTAATCGAACCAATTATGGGTATCTCTCATTAGTATCCTAAACAATATTATCGTAGTCGTAATCGCTATCGTATTCGGAGTCGGTTGAATTCATTTTCCCGATTACGACAACGATTACGATAGCGAAAGCGAAAAATAGCTATATCATTGAAATTAAACTCATTTTTCACTTTATTTAAGACAAGACTCGTTATCTTGATTCCATGAATCCGATTAATTGATCTATTTCCGCAATATGATTCATCATTATTTTTGTTTTTTTGTGAAGGTCCTCTGCCAGATTAACCCCGAGCAGGAACGCCGTCTGCTGATTACTTAAGCTTGCAGTTTCAATCAGCTCTATTCCCCTGCCTTCAAGCAGTCCAGCCAACTCAAGGCTGTTATCTATCTCGGCTCTCAACAATCTATTTATTTCTACCCGTTCCCATCGGCTTTCTATCATCGCTCTTCTCATTGCCTTATGCTGTATAAATTTTGAACAATATTCTTTTTCCATTGAGGCGATGTTCTTCAGTCTTTCAATCTTTATTTGGAAATTTACGCAATTCTTTATATTGCGCAATATACATATCAATATCTGAATCGCATGAACCTGTTTTGCCAATTCGCTATCTGCTCCTGAGCGAACTGACGCCCTTCTTAGTTTTGCAAGAGCGGAGTTGTATTTTGAAAATCCGGCGTCGAACACCTGATTGAAAAGCTGGAGACCTCCAGCACCCTCGATAATCCTTGCCGGTTCAAGATCAAGAAGGTCCGGACTTTCATGTGCTGGGTTGGCTTGAAAGAGATAAGGTTTGTAATATGATCTTTCATCTTCTGAGAGATTTTCTGGAAACGCGACAAGTGGTCTGGTGAGCCATCGCTGGGCAAGCGATGTAAGAAATATGAAAAATCCGCCAGTTCCTATGTCGGCAGCCTTCATAAAATCGGCTCCCTCGGAAATATTGAGCCACGCATCGAGAACATCATCGGCATTTTCTGAGCCATGAATATCCCCCGCCACCTTGCGCAGCAGAGCTATTTTTTCTGAGCGACTTGTAACAGGTCTGCGCAAAAATGATGATATCGTATTTATCACTGGCAGATCTCCATCCCAGTCATTTCCGTACAAGGCCGGGCAAGTGAAAAAGACAATATCCTTCCAGCCCAATTCATGACAACTTGAAAGCCTGTCCAGAGTTTCAAGTGGATTAGGAATTCCTTTGACAGGATAAAGCGAGAAATTGGAATGAAAACCGCTTAGTATCCTTTCACCGCCTTTGCCAGTCCTAGCATGAGAATAGAATCCGCCAGCCTCAGGCATCCCGCTTATTAATTCGGCAACACTGTCGAGGAATTTTCCACCACCGATGAAGATTCTAGTCTCTCCTCCGACTTTCTGTATGTCAGAAAGAGACTCTCTCATGAATCTTCCTATACGGTCTTGCATACGTATATTTCTGCACTTTTCAGGACCGTTCGCTCCGTTGTAAAGATCGGACCAGCACACTCCCGCTCCACTGTCTCCGCTTCTTATGATTATTAAATCCAATATCTTCCCGGAAAGGTCGTAAAGACTGCGGAATGAATCGCGATAGAATGAAAGCACTTCAGGGTGATCTATGCACGGTGAGTATCTTGGGTGTATGCACCTTTCCGGCATATCAGTTCTTGGACCTCTCAAATCGGGACGTCTTTGAAAAACTTCCTCAGGCCAATACATGGGATCATACAGAAAAGATGCCCCTTTAAGTCCTGCTTCTTTTAGTATAGATGCCCTTTCTGAGATCATTTCCCTTGCACGCTTTGCGTATTCGGTCGGGACCCAGTCCTTCAATATTTCAGGTGGGAATATCTTCAGCATGCTGGTATGAACTATAGACCAGTTGAGATAAGGATCCGCAGGGTCGTCAATTTCCCAATATGAACGTTCAATTTCTGTGAAAGTTAGATGCGTGACACCCGCATCAGCGGAACGATTTGCGAATTCCCTGAATTTTTTCATATCCTCGACGAAGGGATTTCTTAATACAATCGTATTGAAAATCTTTTTCATATTTTAACTGCTCCTAATTTAGATGATTCAAAGTCTCAAGAAAATTCAAAATCATTTTTTGTTCCTATACAAAGCGCTAAGTCTCTCAGCAGAATGCTTAAGTTCCTTTATTATATTTTTCTTATCCATTCCCTTATTTATATTCTTCAAAGGGATGCTTGCGCCGAACGCTCCTAACAAAGTTCCACTTTCTCCGAATACAGGAGCGGCAATCCGCAGGAATATCTCATTTTCAAAAGGCAATAGTGAAACTTTATTTTTACGGACGGCGCGGAGGAATTTATCCAAGGTATTACGGCTTTTCCAAAGATGCGCTCCGAATTCTGCGAATGGGCGACTTTCCTCTATTTGTAAAAGGGAATTTTCGTCAGCGAATGCCAATCTTATCAGACCTGTGGCACTTCCGTACGAATGCATCGGTTCGCTGGTAATCCGCTGAATAATTCCAGGACGATCCATACCCATACGCAAAACTTGATGAATCCCATCAGCCGTAGCCTCAGCGAAAAAGATCAACCCGGATGGTAGAATTTTGCAAAGACGCATCAACTCATTGCCAGCCTCGGACATCAACATGGAGGTCTTCCGCTTTTTAAGCAGCTCAAGCAAGGCGGGTCCGACAAATAGATACATACCTCCGCGTTTTTCTAAAAAACTGCGGGACAGCAAGGTTCTGACTAAATTGTGAGCCGCGGGCCTCTTCATCTTAAGCTCTTCGGCGATCTCGCTCAAGCGAAGCCCCTTTTCGCTGGAGCCCACCAAACTTATTATATCGAGCCCTTTCAGCAGTGAATTCACAAGATCTTTGCCTGCCATATTAGCACCTTATTTAATTCATCAATGATGAATATTTATTCTTATATGATGAATTTATATCCGACCTCTGCACATTGCAAGCAGAAAATCTGTTTTTTCTGATTTTTTATTCTTTAATTGGTTTTACCAATAGTCTCTGGATAGAGCAGACATTATATAACGGAGTGAGGATTGAGAAGTCGGTCGAATGCACATATGGCTATTCAGGGTGAAGACCGATACGCCTTGCGGGTTGTGAAACCCGCACGCCTTTGTTTATGTAAATAAAATAACGAGATTGCCCATAAGCAACGCAAGCCGCTTGCTTTACGAAGCCAGTATGTTTTCGTGCGGGAAGTGGAGTTTCAATAAGGACGCGAATGTGTATGCTTATACTTTTTTGCGACTATGAACAATTCTCATGATATTCTCAGTGGCTTCCCAAATGTCTCTAACTATGTTTGTTTCTGCATCAAGTTCATCCAGATGCTTCGCTCCATGTCCTGAAAGTACGTATATCCCTGAGGCTCCGACAGATTTCGCGAAATCCACATCATGTGGATGGTCGCCTATCACAAAAGAGCGCTTAAGATCTATATTGAAATCACGTTCAGACTTTTTCAGAAAATAAGGTTCAGGCTTGATGCACCGGCATCCGTCGGAACGTTGGTGAGGGCACACATAGGTCTCGGCAATTTTTACACCTTTACCAGCCAAATACGACACGATGTAGGAATTTACCCTGTTTACATC
>CAZXAC010000255.1:0-3621 GCA_964638335.1 uncultured Lentisphaera sp.
TTGCCCGCATAGAATTGAAAACGTTCATGCCCAACAAAAATAGGCTCAATAATTTTTCACATTCAGCGTTAGGCAATTGAGCCGCTAGACCAGGCGTTAAATCAACAATCATTGAAAAGAGATTCAGGCCCCCGGAAGCAGAAGTTTTTCCAACTGACTTATGATCCAAGAAGACACCGATTTTGCCATAGACCATAGGAAGCCTAAGCTTATAAACTGCCCCGGTAATCTCGACAGCTATGGCGCCAAGGTCAAAGTCAAATTTAAGCTTGTCACCATACTTTTCTGAAACCCATTTTTGTATTCTAAGTGAGAGATCATGACCAGAATAAATACCGACACGAGGGGATGTATTCGTGAAACCGAACCCGCCTAAAGGAAAATCAATGTTAAGTTTTTCTGAAACTTTACGAAAGGCAACAAGCGTGCGTCTAAAAACAGGAATTTGCTCGCGAATCATTTCTTCGTCAACGCCAAGCATGATTTCTTGAAAATGTCTTTCATCTTTAATCATTAATAACCGCCAAATCGTTTTGAACTCATAGCTGCTAAGAGATACAAATACCAAATTTTCGAACAAACTTGACCGCTCCTTGGCTATAAAGAGACACTGTCATGTAGTGCAGGCCACGATAACAACAGTGTTCCCAATGTTTTATGCCATAGCGAAAACTTGCATTTGTCTTGATATCAATGTCGGTATAGTGATTACCGTTGTTTGGGTCTTTGTTGGCTTCTTCGCCGTGGTTTTCAACTGCGAAGCGAACTTTTAACGGCATTCTCAGTTCAGCATCAGCAGTGTATTTAATCTCAAAGCATAGCCATTTTTCTTTTGCTATAAAAGAGCCACAATGAGTATAAACATCTTCAAGCTGACCATTCTTTGCTGAAGCAGTATGAACTGAGATCATAATAGATGGGAAATTGGTTTGCGACGAAAATTCATCAGAATCGTAGGGAGAGAGTGGCGAATAATCAAGATAAGATAAAGAGTTAAAAATATATTGGCGGTAATTTATTGGTTTTTTTTCTCTATCTGTGATGTTAGGCAGCAAGTATGGCTCTTCAGTTAGTTGGCCGCCGGACTGTGTTTTCTTGATAGAAAGCAATTCAAAAGGGAATGAAATGAAGTCTCGCAGTGATTGACCAATCATTACTGAATTTCTGGGCGCTGCGTGTTGAAGTTTTGACGCTGAATCAACAAAGAAAGATGTGGCAGTAACTTCATTTGAGCCTGGGAAGCCATAAGAAGACCACAACACCTCGTTTTGACTGCCGTAATCAAGACCTATTCTAATGCCGAATTGGTTTTCAAATCCCGCTTCATTCAGTTTTGGAATGATAGCCTTTTTCACAATGTATTGAATCATGGCAGCTGCATTTAAAGCTTTTAATACTGCATTTTCCGGGATTACTTCGAGACCACCGAAAAAAGCCATAACAGCATCACCCATTATTCTGTGGACGTGACCATCAAAGGATTGTATCACTTCTATTGCTGTTGCAATAAAGGCGTTTTTTATCTTAAAAACTTCTTCCGGATTATAAATAACGCCAAGGCGAGTTGAGCTTTCAATATCCATAAAAAGTGTTGCAATAGGACAATATTCCACATTATTTGTGCCAGCCAGGTCTGTAAAATCTGGATGGTCACCAATCGCCGGTTTGGCTAGATCATATTTACCCCAAAGTGGGCGAATTATTTTTTGAAAATGGTATTGTTGAACAATCTGCGGTAGTGATTTGGCCTCAGAAGCCATTGCTATCTTTGCTTCCGAAAATTCCACAAGACTCGATGGCTGTTGTCGATTGAGATAACTCTCGAAACCGGACATAATTCTTGACCGAATAGAACTTGATGTCATTGTGTTGCCCCCCCAGCAATAGTTGGCAAAATAGGCCAAAGATAGAACGCAAAAAGAATTAAACCAACAAGAGCTGCATACATGGCCATTTTTAACCAAAAGTATTTCCGGTTACAAATCACAGCTAACGTATGAACGTGCATAGCAACACCATAAGACGTGGCTTGATCTTTGTTATTGCCAACCATTTTTGCGTATTCATCTGCAGAATTGACAGCTACAATTTCCCCCCAGAAAATAGGGCCAGGCTTATCATTTTGTTTAAGTCTGGGAAGAACAACCCATATGCATGCTATCGCAGAAATAAGAAAAAGAAGTAAAGATGCTTTGCCTGAAATGTGAACCCAATTCAACGGAAGATTACAGTTGATCGGAATAGCGAAAGGAGATGCTTTGCTAGTTATTACATAGCCAGAAATTGCTGAAACAATTGCGAAAAGAAAAGCGGCTTTTTGATCAGCCAATTCTATGTATTGTCTTAAGTATGCATGCGTAAATTCGCAAAAGTTGCGTGCGTTTTCAGAAAATGTAATTGTCTCTGTTTCTTGCTTCGAATCAGTTGATTTAATCTTGTTTTCTGTAGTTTTAGCTGGTGCTTGAGCGGGATTTTCCTCAACAATAGTTTGTCCATGGGTCTCGGGACCGGATTTTGATAACTGAGTGTCATTGGGTAAAATTTTGTCTGGCATGATTAAACCAAAGCCAAACAAGATTCCGAAGGAATGTATAAAAGATAAGGCTGACCAGAAAGGGTTGCTGGCAGGTCAAATTTTAAAGATTTTGACATTTTTCAATGCCTCCTGTAAAATAAAAGTTGACAGGTGTCGATGTTTAGGTTAACATTCTTTTTTTTTATACGTCAACCCCCAATGGAGGTTACTGTATTCATGCGCCTTACAAGGATTATACATGCCGATAAAGAGTATTCAACGAGGGGCATCTTTTGAAATTTGTTGTTGGAAGGAAGTTGAAGGAGAGTGCCCGCTTGAAGATTTTTTTAAAGAGTTAAAAGACACTGGAAACCCGGATTTAGACCAGATGTTGCGTTTGATCAAGAGATCAGCAGACCTGGGGCCGCCGCGTAATATCGAGATGTCTAGAGCCCTGGAGGGAAAGAATGCCGAAGGATTGTGGGAATTCAAGGCCGGAGCCCTCAGAGTTTTGTGGTTTTATGAACGAAACAAGATAATTATCTGCACCCACAGTTTTTTGAAAAAGGGGCGCAAAACGCCCGCGCCAGAAATAGAAACGGCCCAAAAAACGAGGAGTAAATACTATGCCGAACAGAAACGTTAAGGAAATCGAGAACAGCAGCTTCTTTGCAACATTGTTTGCTGAAGCCGCAACTCGCGACGAATTTCATGTCGCAGGAGTAAAAATCGAGATTGCAGAACAAATTGCCCGGATGATGGAAAAGCGAAACGTAACTCGGTCTGATCTTGCACGGAAGCTTGGAAAGAATCGAGCTTACATTTCCAAGATTCTTAAGGGAACAACTAACTTCACAGTAGAAACTCTTGTGCTGATTGGTAGAAAACTTGAGGCTGAATGGGACTTCCAGCTGACAGATGTTGAACGACCAGAAAGACGTGTCTATGTAATGGAATATGGAAGTATCAAACCGCCGAGCGGCCCATTAAAGGCAGCAAATGAATATTATGATGAGATAGGCTGGGGCCAAGCCTTCGAAATGGGAAAATAACCTATGACTTTATCACCATTGCAACTCCATCGTTATTTTGCGGAAGAGGTCTAC
>CAZXAC010000256.1:0-3558 GCA_964638335.1 uncultured Lentisphaera sp.
TGTGGCTTTTGGAGCATTGGATTCCAATGGCAAACGTCTGATCGACCAGAACGTGATGAGCGGGGTCCTAGTAATGGTTATAGTAACCGCGATTGGCGGTCCCATACTCACTGAAATATTCTCAAAAAGGATTGCAGGAGATAGGCGAAGCGATGATAAATCGTTGAAGACGTGACAGCAATAGGAGAAATCATGTTTTCAGGTCGTGTTTAAGGGGGCTTTTAATTTATTGCGTGAATATTGGCTTTTACGTAAAAGAAGCTATAATATCCCGCAAAAAATCATACCGCTATAAAAACAATCTGGAGAGTATTCGATGGCAGATAAAAAAATCATAGATGTCGTTGAGCAGAAACGTCTTAATGAAGCTAGGGAAAAAGGAATTCCGTGGAAAAAATGGGGTCCATATTTAAGCGAACGCCAATGGGGGACTGTCCGTGAGGATTACAGCGATAATGGAGATGCATGGAACTATTTCACCCACGACCAGTCTCGTTCACGCGCCTACCGCTGGGGCGAAGACGGTCTAGGGGGAATCTGCGACGATCAGCAACGGCTATGTTTTGCTCTTGCCCTTTGGAACGAGAAAGATCCCATATTGAAGGAACGTCTCTTCGGACTGACCAACAGCGAGGCTAACCACGGCGAAGATGTCAAGGAGTACTACTTCTACATTGACAGCACTCCCACGCATTCCTACATGAAATATTTGTACAAATATCCACAGCGGGAGTATCCTTACTGCGAGTTGATCGAGAAGAATCGTGGACGTTCCCGCGAGGAAATGGAATACGAACTCATTGATACAGGAATATTTAACGATAACCGCTACTTTGACGTTTTTGTGGAATACGCAAAGGAAAGTCCAGAAGACATTCTTATCCGCATCACAGTCCACAATCGCGGTCCAGAATCTGCCAAGATTCGTGTCCTGCCTACATTGTGGTTCCGCAACGACTGGTCGTGGATCACGGAGTCGGGTCCCAAACCTATTGTCAAGCAGGAATCAGCTGGAGTCATTCGCGCATCTCAATATGAGCTCGGTGATTATTTCATGGTCTGCGATGGAAAACCGGAACTGCTCTTTACCGAGAACGAGACCAACAATCAGCGTCTGTGGAATCAACCAAATTCAACGCCATACGTGAAGGATGCGTTTCACTCATATATTATCTCGGGGAATCGCGACGCAGTTAATCCCGCCAAGAAGGGAACCAAGTCGGCAGCCCATTATATTCTTGAAGTGCCTGCCGGTGGCAGTAAGATAGTTCGCCTGCGGCTCACCAAAGACAAGGCTGAAAATAATTTCAAGACATTTGATTCGATATTTAAGAGCCGAATAGCTGATGCTGATGAATTTTACCAGAGGATCACTCCGAATTCACTGAATGAGGATCAACTTAGAGTGCACCGTCAAGCTCTGGCGGGAATGCTTTGGAGTAAGCAGTATTATTTCTTTGATTTGGAACAATGGCTCCTGGAGCACAAGAGCCATCCTCTGCTTGGAAACGAAAATCGAGGAACACGTAACGCAGAATGGTTCCATATGCTTAACCGTGATGTGATTTCGATGCCGGACAAATGGGAGTATCCATGGTTTGCCGCTTGGGATCTGGCATTTCACACGATCACATTCTCACTGGTGGACTTCGATTTCGCAAAGCAACAGCTTTTGATGATGCTACGTAGTCTTTATTTTCACCCGAACGGACAGATTCCAGCATACGAATGGAATTTCAGCGACGTGAATCCGCCGGTACACGCCTGGGCAACTCTATGGCTATACAAGTATGAAGAAGGCTTGGGACGTAAGGACATCGAGTTCCTTGAACAGTCCTTCCATGGCCTGATGCTGAACTTCAACTGGTGGATAAACCGCAAGGATCCCGTTGGGCGTAACGTGTTTGCCGGAGGCTTCCTTGGGCTTGACAATATTGGAATTTTCGACCGCAACGCGCAGCTTCCTACGGGGGGAACACTGGAGCAGGCTGACGGTACTGCCTGGATGGCGTTCTACTGTCAGTGCATGCTGGAGATGGCCTTGGTCCTCTGCGAAAAAGATTCGATTTACGAGGAGACGGCCTACAAGTTCCTTCAGCATTTCATTTGGATTTCCTATGCAATGGACCGAATCAGAGATAACAAAGACGAGATGTGGGACGAAGAAGATGGGTTTTTCTATGATCTGCTCAAACTGCCAGACGGGAATTCAATTCGTTTGAAGGTGAGATCCATGGTGGGACTCCTGCCCCTATGCGCTTCCACCGTATTTTCAGCGAATGCCGCTACAAAATATCCGAAACTTTTAGAGCTCGTCCAACTGTTCAAAAAACGCCATCCAGAGATATTGGCACACCTAATGCCCGAAGGCAATACCGGATATAATGGACGTCGTATCTTGTCAATACTAAGCAAAAAGAAATTGGAGCGGGTCCTCAAGTATATGCTAGACGAAAATGAGTTCCTAGGCCCTTACGGTCTTCGCTCCCTGTCCAAATATCACTTGAATCATCCGTTTACATTTTGGACTGGTGGACAGGAATACAAGGTCCAGTACCTGCCGGCTGAATCAAATACTGGGATGTTCGGTGGAAATTCCAACTGGCGCGGTCCAGTTTGGATGCCTGTCAATGTATTGGTCATCCGAGCGCTGATGAACCTATACATGTTCTACGGAGATGATTTCAAAGTTGAGTGTCCGACAGGGTCTGGCAAATACATGACCCTATTTGAGGTGGCAAAAGAGATATCGACTCGATTATCTAATATTTTCCTGCGCGACAAAAGTGGAAAGCGCCCCGTATATGGCGGCACTGAAAAATTCCAAAACGATCCTAATTGGAAAGACCTTGTCCTCTTTTATGAGTACTTTCATGGAGACAATGGAGCAGGACTTGGGGCAAGCCACCAGACAGGCTGGACTGGCTCAGTCGCAATTTTGATGGATCTATTCGGACGCATTGACTCCAAAACAGCGCTGGCTATAGATCGTGGACGCCTATTTGAACATCTAGTGAAACAGCAGGTGGGCGGCGAATAAAAGTGTGTTCAAGCTAGTCTGGCTTGTTGAAAAATTAACTGAAGCTGATCTTCGTCCCAAAGTAATTATCGCAACACGTAAACATGGATGAAATCAAAAAAAGAGGGAATATGAACGATAATTCGGAGCAGAAGAAGCCCAAGACATTGGAATTCGGTGAAGATTTGTCGAAGAAGAAAAACTTCTCGCTTGTTTTAGGCGGACCACTTTTTCAACTTTTATGCCGGGCGCATTTGTCAGATGACGCATTGATGCTGGTGCGCAAACGTGTAATAGTTATTTCGCTTTTCAGCTGGCTCCCGCTCCTTATCCTTTCGACCTTGGAAGGGCATTTGCTTGGAGGTGATGTGCTCGTGCCCTTTTTCATGGATTTGGAAGTCCATCTCCGCTTCCTCTTAGCGGTTCCTCTGTTCGTTATAGCTGAGCTTGTAGTTCATAAGCGAATGAGTCCGCTGATCGACCAGTTCCTGGAGCGGGAGCTGATCTCGAAGGACGATATGCCGAGCTTCAAAAGTGCA
>CAZXAC010000257.1:0-3535 GCA_964638335.1 uncultured Lentisphaera sp.
CATGACTAGCAAGGCTTTGTTAAAGCACGTTTTTAGCGAGATAAGCTTGCCTGCAAGAAAAATATCAGAAGAGGATTACAAAAAGAATGTTAAATGGATCGAAGATTTTAAAGTCGATTCCACAAATACCAGGCAATATGAACGGTGCAAGGATATCGTAAGCCGTTATGAAGACCAGCAAAAGGGCATAGAGAGATTCATCCCCGTGGAAATACATGTCATAAGGCTTGGAGAAATTGCATTCGCCACAAATCCGTTTGAGTTGTTCCTTGACTATGGCATACGAATACAGGCCAGGAGTCCGGCAACTCAGACATTTCTGGTGCAGCTTGCAGGTAAAGGAGTTCCTCTGGGAGGGACATATCTTGCAACCGAACGCGCGGAAGCAGGGGAAGGATATAGTGCGTCCGTCTACTGCAACCAGGTGGGCTTTCAAGGCGGGAACAAACTCGTTGATGAAACTGTAAAAATGATTGAATCAACTTGGGGGGAAGTAAAAGGTGAAAATGAAAATTAACAGAGGTCTTTTCAACAGGATGGTTTTGCAGAGGACGAAAGCCGGTAAATCCGATGCGGAATTTTCAGGGATATCAAACATTAATGGTATCGTACTTGCGACCGTGGCTCTTAAGGGCAGAACACTAAAGGGGTGGAGTCGCAAGAAGATCGGAAATGCCGCCAAAGGCAAACTGAAGGGACGAATCTGCGGACTTCCTTCCGGTGGTCCATACGACATAAGGATCTCAATCGACGATAGTTCCGGCAAAACCGAATGCATGGAAGTAAAAGATGTCCTCGTCGGCGATGTTTGGATACTGGCGGGCCAGTCGAACATGGAAGGGATGGGATATTTGAAGGATGCGCTCAAGCCGGTTCCGCATGTGCGCGCTTTTTACATGGACGACAACTGGGATACGGCGAAGGATCCAATTCATAATCTTTCCAAGTCGGTTGATCAGGTTCACGCAGACCTAGCTGGCGGACAGCCTCCAAAGCGCCAAAAGCATGTAGGTGTCGGCCCCGGAGTGTCTTTCGGACAGGAAATGTACCGCAGAACAGGCATTCCCCAGGGGCTGATATCTTGCGCACATGGTGGAACACCCATGCTCAAATGGGCTCCTGAACTTAAGAATCCTGGTAGCCATAGTCTTTATGGAGCAATGCTGAGGCGTTTCCACAAAAACGGAGGCAGGGTCGCCGGAGTGCTCTGGTATCAGGGATGTTCTGATACATCTTCGGAAAGAGTGAAGTGCTATCGTGACGGGATGCATAAATTGATCCGTTCGATGCGCAGAGATTTCAGAGATCCAAATCTGCCTATCGTTGCAGTCCAAATTGCCGGAGTGGCAAATCCGTCGCACAACAGATTCTTTTGGAACAGAATAAGGGAGGAACAAAGGCTTTTGCAGGAAAATATACCGAACTGTGCAGTAGTCCCGGCCATTGACCTTGAGCTGGACGACCACATACACTTGAGCGGAAAATCCCAGAATCGTCTGGGACGCAGGATTGCCCAGGCAATGTGCGTACTTCGCAAAGAAAAAAGTGCCGGAAAACCACCGATTACGCTTGAATCAATATGTTATAGGAAAAATTCACTGAGCGGGAATTTAGACATAATAGCATCTTTTGGAAATGTGATTGGAGAATTGAAGTCCAGCGGAAAACCTTCCGGCTTTACGGTGGGCAATCCTAACCCGGTGAACAAAATATATAGGACTGACCTTAAGGGGAGCAAGGTATTTATCAGGGTAAAGGATGATGCCGCGGGCAATTACTACTTGTATTATGGATACGGACTGATGCCATTCTGCAATATCACGGATTCTGCAGACCGCTCTATTCCGGCATTCGGTCCTCAGCCAGTCGGAGAATTGCGCGCCCTAAGTGATTTTGTCAAAAATCTAAGAGTCAGCAGGACTATGCCCGGGGCTGGAAAATTGGAGGGTCTTTCTTTTCCGAAAAATATCAAGGAGCTGGAATTTAAAGCTCGCGAATTTAAAACCGACTTTTGCGACATACACTCCGATGTTCTTAACTGCGCTCCAAATGATGCTTCAGCATACTACGCATGCGATATTGAATGCTCTGAAGCCATGAAGCTAAGATTGTGCATAGGTTACGACGGACCGGTAAAAGTCTGGGTGGATGGCAAGGAAATATATCACGATCCTAAGGCTTCCAACCCGGCAATCATTGACCGTGGTGTCGCGGATTTTAACGTTGCCAGCGGGCGGCATCAAGTGCTGATTGCGCTTGGATCAAATTTTGGCCGCGCATATGGCATCTTTCTTCGCTTCATGCGAAGAGATTTGAGTCAGAAGGTGATAGGACTCGGACCCGAATCGTATGAGATGCCGAAAATACTTGGATAAAACGGATTGACACAAAATCACAGGAGTTAGCAAAGGGAATTCATTCATTAAAGCTGGATATTGACTAAAGAGACCGTAGATTCCTAGCAGGATAATCTTAAAAACAGGAGAAATAAATATGGACAGTAGATGTCTTCTGAAAACCGCAGGGGCGGGTATAGCTGCAATAGCACTGTCACAGCTACCGTCTGTCGCCCAAGAAGCACAACAGAAAATGAAACCCAATATCATCGTGATACTTGCGGATGATGTGGGGCTTGGCCTCATAGGAGCCTGCGGAAGTGACAATTTTAAAACTCCGAACATTGATAAAATTGCACAAAGCGGGACACGTTTCGAATATTGTTATTCAGCTCCAGTTTGTGGTCCGTCACGATGTCTGATGATGACTGGAAGATATCCTTTCAGGACAGGACTTAACAGCAACAGAAGCGGCAGTGAAGTATCTCCTAAAACTGAAGTAATGATTCCCCAGGTGCTGAAAAAGGCCGGCTATGTGTCGGGACACACAGGCAAATGGGATTCCAGATTCAAGTATCAGCCCTACGAATGGGGTTTTGATGAAACGCTTTACTACAATGGCAGCGGAAGATTTTGGAACGACAAGGGAAATAAACTCATAACCAATACAGGGGCAGTCGAAATTCCTGAGGGGAAATATATTCCCGAAATGATGCACGATTTCTGTGTTGATTTTATAAACAAGCACAAGGATGAACCTTTCTTCCTGCACTACTCCATGTCGCATGTGCATACGCCGATACTGAAAACTCCGGACAGCAAGGAGGAGACAAAATTATTCGTAGACAATGTTGAATACATGGATAAGCTTGTCGGTAAACTCATAGATGAGCTCGACAGACTGAAATTAAGGGAAAAGACAATCTTGATATTTGTCGGTGACAACGGAACTGCCGGGGCAGGGCTTAAACATGCCGGGTCCGTCCGCGACACAATAAACGGAGGCAAGGCAATCAATGGAATGAAGGATACTGTTCTCGAAGGTGGAAGCCGTGCCGCAGACGGATCCCGAGACGCACGCCATCTCGCTCACGTTCCTGGTCGAACCCGGCAACCGCGTCTATGTCCGGAGGATCAACTTCAACGGCACGTCGAGCGTGAACGACCGGCGCATCCTCGAGTATGTCGAGCGCATCGCC
>CAZXAC010000258.1:0-3502 GCA_964638335.1 uncultured Lentisphaera sp.
CCTTGAAATTATGGGAGAAGATTCTCGTAGTCATACCGGGTGCTATCCCTTCATGACCAAGAAGGAGAACCGAAGGGATCTTTGATGGGAGATATATTGGTTCCTTGTTTCTCCCATCGTAAGAATCGGTAAATTCGGTAATGTCCTGATTGAAGAGGGTCTGCTTGGCAAGCTCCGTCAGACGGCATTCGATGTAACGGGCCGCTGAGGCTTCATCTCCTGTGAATATGTTGCCGAAATTCCCCTGTTTTTCAATAAAATAATCGGTGTTTGCGAGGACTACGAGTGCCCCATATATGGACTGGTCTCCGTGAGGATGAAACTGCATGCAATGTCCGACAACATTTGCCACCTTGTGGAATCTGCCATCGTCGATCCTGTGCAAGGACCATAGTATTCTCCTCTGCACCGGTTTCAAGCCGTCGTTGATGTCTGGTATTGCCCTGTCCTTGATTACGTACGAAGCATATTCGAGGTAGTTGGTATCCACGATTTTCTTGAGATGAGTATTGGGATTTCTCGTTGAGGTGTCCGTGGATTGGGTCTTGTCCTCTTCCTCAGCGGGAATTGATTTTTCCGCCGCGTCGGATTTGCTGTCGTCCGGGTTCTGATTTTGTCTGTCCTTCTTTTTCACTTCTAATTTATTCCTAATCTTATCATATGAGATTTTTTAATATGTATTCCCTTCGTTCAGGAGTGTTTTTCCCCATATAGAATTCGAGCATCTGCGGAATCTCTCTCATATGTTCTACAGTTACATCTATCAGCCTTATGTCTTCTCCGATGAATTGTCCAAACTCTGAAGGAGATATCTCCCCGAGTCCCTTGAATCTGGTAACCTCCGCGCTTGCGCCAAGCTGTTTTTCCGCGTCAGCCTTTTCCGATTCGTTGTAACAGTATATCGTCTTGTGCTTGTTGCGCACCCTGAACAAGGGTGTTTCCAGAATGAACAGATGTCCCGACAATACGAGTTGTTCGAAGAATGTTAGGAAAAAAGATATCAGCAGATTTCTTATGTGAAGGCCGTCAACGTCGGCGTCTGTAGCTATTATAACCTTCTGATATCGCAGGTTCTCGATGTCGTCCTCTATATTCAGAGCCTGCATTATGTAGTATAATTCCTCATTGTCGTAGATTTTCTCAAATTTCATTCCGTGCATGTTCTGTGGTTTGCCACGGAGTGAAAATATCGCCTGGGTGTACACATTTCTGCGTTCGACCATGGATCCAGTGGCAGACTGCCCTTCGGTAAGAAATATCATTGTCTCTTCGCCCTTTTTGGAACCGTCTCCGAGATGATATTTGCAGTCCTTCAGATTAGGAATTTTGAGCGCCATTTTTTTTGCCTTCTCCTTGGACTGGCGCTTCACCGCTTGAATGTCTTTTCTCACCTGTTCGTTCAGCTCGGCCTTCTTCATTATGATTTCGCTTACAGGAAGATTTCTGTGAAGGAAGTTGGTGACCGCCTGTCTTATGGTCGAAACTATCCAACTCTTCACGTCCGTATTGCCAAGCTTATTCTTCGTCTGGGATTCAAACACGGGTTCTTGTATCTTTATGGCTATGGCTCCTACTATGCCGTTTCTTACATCAGAGCCTTCATAATTTTTTCCGGCAAATTCGTTCACGGCTTTCAGTATGCCCTCCTTGAATGCCGATAAATGCGTGCCTCCGTCCTTAGTATACTGGCCGTTAACGAATGAAAATATCTGTTCTCCGTAGTTCGAACTGTGGGTGAAAGCGAATTCTATGGTCCTTTCCTTATGATATATGGCGTCGTAGAGCTTATCATCTCCAGTTTCAGAATCTATCATCTCAAGAAGTCCGTTTTTGGAATAGAATCGTTCTCCGTTCAAGTAGATGGAAAGGCCGCTGTTAAGGTATGCATAATTCCAGAGACGCTTCTTTACAAATTCAATATCGAAGGAGAAGTTGGGGAATATTTTCCTGTCCGGGACGAATGAAACAAAAGTCCCATCTTCCTCGTCGGTCTTAGCGTCCTTTTGAGATATCATCTTTCCAGATTCGAAATCGGCTCTCTTATATTTCCCCTGCCTGTACGATATAACGGTGAATTTTTCCGAGAGGGCGTTTACGGCCTTCGTCCCGACCCCGTTCAATCCTACGGAAAACTGGAATACGTCGGTATTGTACTTCGCTCCGGTGTTAATCTGAGAAACGCAGTCTATTACTTTCCCCAAAGGAATTCCCCTGCCAAAATCTCGGATCTCCACGGAGTCTCCCTTTATGCTTACATCAACCCTCTTGCCGTGTCCCATTATAAATTCATCTATGCTGTTGTCTATAACTTCCTTCAGCAGTATATAGATGCCATCGTCGGGGTGTGAGCCATCGCCCATTCTGCCTATGTACATTCCAGGACGGAGTCTTATATGTTCGAGAGAACTCAGCGTTTTTACTTTGCTCTCATCGTATATTTCAATGTTTTGATTCATCTTTTTTTTGAGTCATTTTTCGCTGAAATTTATATCTGTTTTTCTAAAACTCCAGTTTAAATACGTAAAATAGGATGTAAATTAGAATTAATCCGACTCGGAGTATTGTCATGAGGCTGGCATTAATAAGCGATATTCACAGCAATATATGTGCTCTAAGATCAGTTTATTCAAAGCTGATAGAGCATGGATTCGACAGGATAATTTGCTTGGGTGATGTTGTTGGATATTGCGCCAGCCCAGCCGACTGTATAGACTTTCTTGCCGAAAGAGGAATAGAATCAATTTGCGGCAACCACGACTATCTTACCTATTCAGGAAGGAAGGATAATATTCAGCCTTACGCCGAATATGTCATAAAATGGATGCAGGATACTTTGGACAGAAAACACCTTGATTGGCTCGCAGCCTTGTCGTTTAAAGGAGGAATGGAAGAGATTGAATTTGCCCATGCGTCGCTTGAATGCTGTGATGGCAGATTTTGGCCTTATGTATTGGATCCCAATTCCGCACAATTCCATTTCTATTGCCAAACAAAAAAGTATTCAGCCTCAGGGCACACCCACATCCCCCTGCTTGTCAGACATTGTTCCACGACAAGCACCTTTGAACTTCTCCGCAACATGATAGTTGATTCACGTGAAAACGAAAAGATAATGATAAATCCCGGAGCTGTTGGTCAGCCAAGAGATTTTGACGCGAGAGCGTCTGCCGCGATATTCGACTTCAATAGGAGAAGCATATCTTATATTCGAGCGGAATACGATGTGGTTAAAGCTCAGAAGGATATAATAAGAGCTAGGCTTCCAGAACAACTCGCCTCAAGACTCTCCTCAGGACTTTGAAAAAATTACGCGCAAAAAAAAGGCCCCCGTTTCCGGAGGCCTGTTGTGGGTGTCTTAGTAGCTGTCTTACTTATAATCGTCCCCGTGGCAATCCACAAAGAATATCCCCGTCACAAGGTCTGCTATTTCGGTGAGATGAATTTGAGCTCCGAATATAAATAGCCAACCTGCTTTGGCTTCCACCGCCCAAAAGTCCCTGAC
>CAZXAC010000259.1:0-3450 GCA_964638335.1 uncultured Lentisphaera sp.
CCCGAGTGTTCACTTTACCCTGATTCAAGCTGAAAGATAAAGGCCTTTTCCCATAATTCTCCCATAATTGCGAGGGGAAAGACTCACCGATTGAAACCGACCCAAAGAAAAAGGCCATGAAAAGCGTCGAGATGGTTATTTTTAGCATAAGTTGCCTCTGATAGTATCCACTTTTCAGTTTTCGAATTCCCTGCTCAACATATTGGTTGCGCTCATCTTTTCCCCTCCCTGGTTATTTGCATCAAATCTTGATTCAGGACCGGCTTGCCGCTCTCAGTGCGAATTATTAATCCCTTCTCACCCCCTACTATCCCCAGTTCCCGTTTGATAATCTCGAGATCTCCCCGGGTCACTTCCGCCGGCTTTCCAAAAGCCGTCAACAACAAAGCCGCGATCATTTCCATTTTATTCCTCTCTTCTGCCTGTCTTTAACCAAACCCCATTCCCTCAGCCAATTCCCATTGCTCCCCATGATATATTCCTCATCCGTCATTGACGCCTCTCACTCAACCCGCAACGTATTATCGGTTCAATCAGCGTTTCCGTGGCCAGGATCACGATCACCTTGTTTTTAACTTTAATATAAATAACATAATATGCAAACGAAGTCAATCGGCCAAAAGGATGAAAAAGGAACTACATCATGAGGGCTATGGAATTACATCGATAGAGTGAGGAATTACTCGCCGAGCGGAGGGATACTGCCATCAGCGGTATCAATAGTTTCGCTCGGGGTGGCATATAATGCAAATCGAGACTGTAAGAAAGTTTGTGTATATGGCGGAAAAGGTTTATATAGAGAAGGCACCATTTACGTGAGAAGAAAATAGAGGAGTTCGCCGGGAATAGTTTGATGAGTTGTTGAAGGGGTATGAGAAACCGAAAGAGATTAAGAGTACGGAGGGATTGCGAAGCAGTTGACGAAAGCGATCCTGGAGAGATCGATAAAGAATGAGTGGCCCCATGGGTTGGAATATGAAAAGTACGCCGTATCGGGAAGGAACGGGGACGATACCTGGAATGAGAAGAGCAGGAAGAAGCTCAAAACGGAAAAAGGAGATATGGAGATTGGTGACCGCGATGCCGGCAAGGGAATTTAAGGCCACGGATCGTGGAAAAGGGGCGGCGATGGTGGAGCAGGCGGAGAAAGCTCTGACAGAGTCTGAAGGGACCAGGGACACCGGTATCCGATGATCGTGAAATCTTGGCGAGCCAACTGGCCGCCGGTTATCTCGGTTTTCGCCTACTCAGCGGAAATCCGTAAGGTCATCTTTTCGGCCAATGCAATCGAATCCCTAAACAATTCTCTGGAGAAAGTGACCATGCCGATTCACGATTGGAACATTGCTCTCCATAAAACCACGTTTCCTTTAACTATTTTTCTTCTCTATCATATCCTTCTCGACTTTTTGCCATTTTTATTTGGTCTTGAGCGAAACATTCAATCCTCGCTTTTTCAATCTCGATACCTTTAAACGCTTCTGATTCTTCAGCTTCAAATTCAGATTGTAGCAAAACAATCTTGGCTTCCATTGCTTTACGCTTATGCTCTAATTCAGATTGTTTGCTTACGATTTCTTGCTGACGCAAGAATAGTTGCTCATGGTCTTTCGCCTCTTGTGATAATCGCGCCGAACCGGTCAAGACCCCTTCCTGTCCAACATAGACATCAAGCAGTTCGATACCATGGTCTGTCAGCTTAAACTCTCGAATCTGATTGGAGTGCGCCATACCGCGCGATTTAAGCACATACAATCCTCTGTTACGTTCACCTCCAATTTCAATATCACGCAGAAGCAACCATGTATCTATCAAGGATGAGATGTAAATATCTGTAATCTCTAAAGCATCTCTGTCGGCAGTGAGACTTGTGAAGAATGCCGTGATCCCCTTCATCTTCAAAAAATCTACAAGGCGCAGTAACATTGTTTTCACGTCAGTTTGATTCTGTCCAATCACGAACGCATTAATGGGGTCGAGGACAACGATTTTAGGCTCAAATTTATTGATCAACTTGATACACGTCGACAGGTGAGTTTCCAAGCCATAGTGTGTCGGGCGTGTTGCATGAAACTGAAGCAACCCTTTTCCCACCCACGTTTCTAAAGGTATTCCAATTGAAAGCATATTGCGAACGAGCTGGGCCGGGGATTCTTCGTAAGTAAAAAAGAGAACGCGTTCTCCCCTCTTGCATGACGCTTCAGCAAATTGCGCGGCAATGCTCGTTTTGCCTGTACCGGCAGTGCCTGAAACAAGCACTGTGCTTCCCTGAAAATAACCTTTGCCAGATAGCATGGCGTCAAGACGTGGAATGCCAGTGGATATCCGCTTGTTGGATGAAGTATGAGTCAATCCCAGCGAAGTGATGGGCAGAACAGAAAAACCATCTTCATCAATAAGGAAAGGATACTCATTCGTACCGTGCGTTGAACCGCGATATTTGACAATACGCAACCGTCTTATGGATGATTGATCGTTCACCCGATTATCTAGCAGAATGACACAATCGGAGACGTACTCTTCCAAACCTTGACGCGTTAACGTACTTTCGCCGCGCTCTCCAGTAATTATCGTTGTTACGCCTTTCTTTTTCAGCCAGCGAAACAACCGGCGCAGTCCAGCACGCAGTAAAAAAGGATTTTGCAGCCCTAAAAAGAGTGATTCAATGGTATCAAGCACAACACGCTTGGCGTCGATGCTTTCAATTGCTTGATGGATTCTGATAAACAAACCTTCTAAATCGTATTCAACGCCTTCCACCTGTTCATCCCGTTCAATATGAATATGCATAAGAAAAATCTTTTTGCGTGCCACAAGACTATCCAAATCGAACCCCAACGAAACAACGTTTGCTGTGAGTTCTTCTTCAGTTTCCTCGAACGACACAAAAACGCCCGGTTCATTGTACTGCGTTGCTCCGCGAACGAGAAACTCCATAGCAAAGAGAGTCTTTCCACAACCTGCGCCGCCGCACACAAGCGTCGTTCTCCCTTTCGGTAATCCTCCGAACGTGATTTCGTCAAACCCTTTAATACTCGTAGGCGATTTGGGTAGCATCGTACGCTGAAATTGTACTATGTTTTTTTTCATGGGATTTTATCTCCAGTTAAACTGCTTTTATTTGGTAAACTAAAATAAAGATGCAACTCATCAGGTTTAAAAAAAAAGTTCTTTCGTCAGAGCCTTCTTGCTCTATCCAAATATAACCATCATTGTAATATTAGGCAGTAAGCACTTATAAATTCGATGACATGGCTTTTTAAGGATTAAATACGCAAATATGCAGAATATGTCAATCGCTCAAAGGGATGAAAAAGGAATTACATCTTTTGATTGAGGAATTGCTCTTCATTCGGAGGAGTATCGTCAGCAGCGTTATGATAATATTCACTCGTTTGGGCATAAATGGCGATCTGGACCCGAGTATTCAATGACATTTTTTCAAGGATG
>CAZXAC010000260.1:0-3444 GCA_964638335.1 uncultured Lentisphaera sp.
GTATATTCTACTTACATCAAAACGTTCAGCAATAAAATCAAGGCATTGTCGCTTAAATCTGGAAATATTCTTAGTCTCTGAAGATTCTGCTGATATTTTGGATATAACATGTTCGCAATCCAATCTTTTCTTTAGAGCATTTTCATTCGCTTTGCGTTCCCGTATATCTCTTACTGCCGCCCAAACGGAAGTAATTTCACCGTTCGAATTCGAACTCGCGTTGGCTTGAATTTCAACTGGTATGGCTTCTCCATTTTTGTGCAGGAATTCCTTTTCATAGACACTTGCCCAACCTTTTTTCAGCAGACATCTTCCCCAGATTTCCTCTCTTTCAAATTTGTGCCATTTTTGCGGCGTAATCTGATAGAAATCATCCATCCTCTTAAGTTCATCGAGGCGGTGACCGAACATTTCACAGAAGGCTCGATTGGCATCAACTATCCTGGCTTTTGTGTCTAACGTAATAAAACCGTCTCTGCTTGCGTTAAACATCTGGCTGTATTTGAGCTCGCTATCTCTAAGTTCTTTGGTTTTTTCAGTAACAGCTTTTTTCAATGTTCTATTCCAAGCTGTTGAAAGGAGAAGTCCTAGGAGCAGGATCCCTACCACAGAAAGCAAGATTTTAGTGGCAAAAATGGTGTTTCTAGCCCAATGAGATTGAACACCCAGCCACTTGTCATATATCTGTTTGTATTTGCCATTTTCTTCAATAATTTTCAGTCCCTCCATGAATTGGGTGAGGATTGCCTTATTTCCTTTTTTTACCGCAAAACAAAATTCTGCCGACAGGAGAGTTTTTTTCCCAATATTCAGATTTTTCAAATTGAGCTTCGTTTTAAAGTAGCTTGCTGTTTCCCTTGGCATGATTGCGCAGTCGTGTTCGCCTTCAGAGAGTTTTCTTATCATTACTTCCTGAGAGGGTGCGGTGGAAAGTTTTTTGTATCCGGTATTTAAAATTTTTTCATATATGATGCCACCTGATTGAACTATGACATCAAGCCCCTTCAGTTCTTCGAATGAGGACGGTGGTCTGAGTTCGGATTTGCGAGTTACGCATACGTAATTGCTTGTTGAGTGAGGAGTGGAAAAATCAAAAGAATGGCTTCTCTGTCTAGAATATGATATGCCTTCCATCAAATCTATTGAACCTCTGTTAAATTCATCAAACGTATCTTTCCATGGCCCCAGCCTGAATTCCACATCTAAATTCATTTCTTTCGATATGGTTCTGCACAGTTCCACAAAGTACCCATCTGGGCGTCCATTCTCGTCGACGAACTCAAAGGGGGGATAATTCCAATCTCCGCCGATCACTAATTTGCGGTTGCTTGGAAGTTCCAAATACGCAAACCACTTCGAATGTAGCGTCCTGTAGCTGCCGTCCGCAATTATCACCGACAGACCTTCATTTAAAATTGCAAGAGTCTTATGGTCCCCCTTTTTTACCGCGAAGCAGAAATCCTGTCTGAATTCTTCTATTGGTTTATCCAAAATTTTTAGATCTTTGAAATTCCCCTCGGCGATAAGACGCAACGCCACCAGTCTCTGGACCACGACAGCGTCGCAAAATCCCTTGGCTAGTTGTTGGAAGGCTTCAACGAACGATGTTGTGGTGTGTATTTCGATCCCGCGATCCTCTCTCCTAAGGAACTCCTCGGCATTATCATTTTTCATTACCGCGACTTTTTTCCCTTTTAGATCATCGATGCAAGAGATGTTGCTGTTGTCTTTCCTAACCACTATTGCTCCATACAGGGACATATAAGGGAAACTAAAGTCAAATATCTCTTCTCTTTCTGGAGTCCTTCCGACAAGGGGTAACGCTTCAATTTCTCCTCTCTCAAGCATTCCCTTCACTTCGGACCATGATCCGACTTTGAAGTTTACCTCCCTGTTCATGGCCGATAGGGAAGCTTGCATCAACTCTATTGAGAAGCCGTCTATAGCTCCGTCTTTGTTTAAGAGGCAAAAAGGCGGGTAATCTATTTCAGATGCCGAGGATATTGCCGGATTGCGCGATTTTTTCGGAATATCGTTCTGATTTTCGGAAAATAATGATGTGGATGATAAGAACGTAATAGCGGGCAAGACGCAAAAAAGGTACAGAGATTTTATGCGGAAAGCGCGAAACATTATGCCTCCGGATATCCTTTATGTCCTTTAAGACTCCTGCAGCTTAGTCCTACGGCAAAGATAGTTCCCCAAAGCTGAAATACAATCACAATACAATTTGATTTTTTATTTTTCAGCCTGATATTAAAAACGTAATAAAATATTTCGATACGTTTCAAAGAAAGTCATATCCAAAGGCAAATTTCGGGTTCACATATGCCGGTAGACAGCAATCTAACTACACAAAACGCCGTTCCATTGGAAAATCCTAAGAAGAGCGTCCTTGTCGTTGATGATGAAGAGAATTTCAGAATTCTTATGGAACAATATCTTGCTCAGCAGTACAACGTGACGTGCGCGGAAGATGCCCCGCACGCGGAGGAGATTCTAAATAAGCGATACTTCGACATAGCCCTGATAGATGTCAACATGCCGGGAATGAGCGGTAAAGAACTTTTTATGAAATGTTCTGAAGCCTATCCAGACATGCCCATAATCCTGATGAGCGGCAAGCCGATGTTTGACGATGCCGTCGAAACGGTGAAGCACGGGGCTTACGATTACTTGAGCAAGCCTTTTGAGCTCAAGACTCTCATCGAAAAGATTAACTCCGCGATACGTTCCCAGCGGGAAAGGCAGAATGAAAGCGATGATGTGAAACTGTTGTCCCCGGAATATTTTGCGAGAAGGAAATTCAAGGTAATACGATCGCTGGGGGCCGGGAATTCAGGTGTAGTACTGCTTGTTGAAAAGGAAGGAATCCGCTATGCGATGAAGATCCTAAGGAGTTACGGAGATCCCGCCGCTAAAATGCTCAGAGTCAGGCGCTTCATGCGTGAGGCCAGAATTCTTACGACAATGGACAATCCGTCCGTTATAAAGGTCTTCAAATACGGGCTGCTCAATGATAAAGATGTTCCGTATATGCTTCTGGAACATGTTGAGGGAGAGAATCTTACAGATTACGAAAAAAACAATATTGTGCCTATCTCGAAGAAAATTTTAATCTTTAGGGACATATGTTCCGGCCTTGAACACATACACTCGAAGGGAATCATACATAGAGATGTGAAGCCTCAAAATATTATCGTGTCAAATGATGGAATCCCGAAGATCACCGACTTTGGCATAGCAAAGGATAAAAACTCTGTGTTGACTATGACCAGCGATGTGATGGGGACCCCATGTTATATGGCACCAGAATCTTTTTCTTCAAGCAAGCAAATAGACCATAGGGCCGACATATTTTCCTTAGGTTGCTTGGCGTATGAATTTTTCTCTGGCGGCAAGCCTTTTGAGGCGGAAACGATATTCGCGATTATGGAAAAGGTG
>CAZXAC010000261.1:0-3420 GCA_964638335.1 uncultured Lentisphaera sp.
AGATGATAGATTTTCATATCGCGAATAATTCAGTTGCCACCGTTGCGGCTCTTCCCGTGCCGGTCAGTGATGCCACCCAGTTTGGTGTAATACAGGTGGATCCGAAATGGCAGATAACAGGATTCCAAGAGAAGCCAGCGAATCCTACTCCAATGCCGGAGGATAAAGAAAAAGCCCTCGTGTCAATGGGTAACTACATATTCAATGCCGCAGATCTGGTCAGAATACTAAGAGCTGACGCCGAAAACACTAAAAGCAGTCATGATTTTGGAAAGGATATCCTCCCTTCACTTGTTGACACAAAAAGACTTTTCGCGTATAACTTCTATACCAACGAAATTCCCGGCAGGAAAGGACAGAAACATTACTGGAGAGATGTCGGAACTCTTGAGTCCTATTTTTATGCGAATATGGACCTGAGGATGCCCGAACCTGAGCTCGACTTATACAACAAAAAATGGCCGATATATAATTATCACTATAGCCTGCCGCCTGCGAAATTTGTGCACAATGAGGAAATCAGCCCGAGTGGCTTGCCGAGGATAGGAAAGGCAGTAGATTCATTGGTGTGCGACGGATGTATAATTTCAGGCAGTACCGTAAGCAACTCTGTCCTTTTTAATTCTGTGCACGTGCACAGTTACGCCACAGTCCACAACAGCATACTCCTGAACAATGTTGAGATAGGAGAGCGTTGTAGGGTCCGTAACGCGATAATAGATAAACATGTCAGTCTCCCAGAAGGAACTAGCGTTGGATACAACAGAAAAGATGATGAAAAGAGGTTTTTTGTTTCCGACTTCAGCTCCAAGAAGAAAGGAGAATGGCTCACCGTGATACAGAAAAAACGCAGTGTTGAAAAGCTTCCCATATTTTGAATAATAGTAAAAAATTTTTCCCAGTCGCGCTTACGATTGCCGGAAGTGATAGCGGGGGGGGGGCAGGCATACAGGCGGATCTGAGAACTTTCTCCGCTCTTGGTGTTTTTGGAACCTCCGCGATAACCGCTCTCACCGCACAGAACCCCAGCAAAGTCGCTGGTGTAATGTCTGTAACTCCCGCCTTCCTCATTGCCCAGCTTGAATCTGTATTTTCAAAATTCGCAGTTTTATCCCTAAAGACCGGAATGCTCTTTGATTCCAAGCTTATAAGTGCCTTATCCGAATTTTTAGGCAAGAAGAGTCTTAGGACGATTGTTGTCGATCCGGTTATGGTTTCCACAAGTGGGGCAATATTACTGAAAAAAAATGCCGTTGCAGATATTAGAAACAAAATATTTCCTCTTGCAGATTGGATTACTCCGAATCGGGAGGAGGCCGAACTTATTCTAGGGATTAAGATAAGAAATGTTGACGATGCAATTGAGGCGGCTAAAAAAATTAGCGGGGAATGGAATTGCTGCTGCGTTTTGAAAGGCGGGCACCTGAATTCCGCTAGAGGGCGGAAGGTTGATGTAGCAGTCTTGAAAGATGGAATTTTTCTTATATCGGCAGCCAATGTTGATGTTTCTGGCAACGCATCTCACGGAACTGGATGTACGTTCAGTGCGGCTCTTACTGCGAATTTCGCAAAAGGCCTTCCGCCCGTTGACGCATTAGTATCGGCAAGAGAATTTGTACATGCCTCACTGCTTGAAAAAGTCAGTATCGGGAAGAATATTAATGCGATGTTCCCTCCAAGGAAAAAACATATCGGGGAAGTAAAAATTTGCGAAATCCACTGAAGTCTAAATTCTTAAAGTTTAACTTTTGGATACTCTTAGTTTCCATAATTTTACTTTGTGCTCAGGTTGCCTATTCAGCCGAGAAACGTTCATACCTACGTTATAAGACGGTATATGGACAGAAATACGTCTACATTTCCGATCTGGCGAAATTTTATGGAATGACTCTCGTAAAAAAGAACAATGGCTGTGAAATTGGCAATAAGTGGTATTCCTTCAAATTCGAATACGAGAAGAGAGCCGGATACTTTAACGGGGTCAAGATTCATTATCTTTTCGCCGCCACCTTTGCGCCGCCGGAACCACTGATAAGCGAGAAGGATTACGATAACGTTATAACTCCGCTGATTAAAGGAAATTCGATACTGCCAAGAAAAAACATAAGGAATATTGTACTTGACCCCGGTCATGGAGGTAAGGATCATGGAGCTCAGACTAAGTATCTTGAAAAAGATATAAATCTTGCAATAGCAAAGGCTCTGCGGGATGAATTGCGCAGACGAGGATATAATGTTTTTATGACGAGGGATTCTGACTACTTGCTTGATCTGGAAAAACGACCCGAAAAGGCGGCATTCTACAAGGCGGATCTATTCATATCGATACACTGCAATTCCGCATCAAGCAGATATATAAGAGGTGTGGAGACTTATCTTCTGACTCCGGAGGGCAGTCCATCCACTTCTGATAAAAAAAAATCCGCTTCATTTCAGAGAGGAAACGCATATAACAAACAGAATGTCTTGCTGGCATACTTAATCCAAAGATGCATCCTTGGGAACACGGGTACAGATGACAGGGGAGTCCGACATGCGAGATTCGCAGTGCTGAAGACAGCCCCGTGTCCTGCAGTTCTGGTGGAATGCGGTTTTCTAACTAACGAATGGGAGATGAAAAATCTAGCTTGGAGTAATTACCAAAAGGGAATAGCCGAAGGAATAGCCGAAGGAATAGCATATTATTCAAGGTCATTAAAATAAAATAAAAAAGGAGGAACAGTGGGAATATTTGTGTATCTTCTAGTTGGTGTCGTGCTGTTGTATTATGGGGCCGAATGGCTTATAAAAGGTGCATGCAACATTGCCGTATTTTTGCGAATTTCGCAGTTGATCATAGGCCTTACTGTCGTATCGCTCGGGACCACATCGCCAGAGTTCACGGTGAGTTTGAAGGCTGGCATATCCGGCTTGGGAGACATAAGCCTGGGAAACGTGATAGGATCAAATACGGTAAACATACTTTTTATTCTTGGTCTGGCTTCCACAATAAATCCCATAAAGGTCAGGGACCAGATTCTGAAATTTGATTTGATTGTCTGTGTGATGGCCTCGATCGTTTTATGGATTTTTATGCTTGATGGGAAGGTTGAGCGAAGCGAAGGGATAGTCCTGATAATCTTCCTAGCATGGTATCTCTTCACACTCAAGAGGATAGCTGCAAGAGAAAGGCTCTCATTGGATTCTGACTCCGCCAATGGAAAAGACGCGATATCTCTACCTAAAAATATTGCATTATTGGTTGTAGGGCTGGGGGCGCTTGTAGGGGGGGCATATTTCTTTGTTGAGGGGTCGGTTCGCCTTGCAAGACTTTTGAATGTCAGTGATGCAGTGGTAGGCCTGACCGTGGTAGCCATAGGGACCAGCCTCCCAGAGTTGGCGACTTCAATTGTGGCTTCAATAAAGAAAAGCCAAGACATA
>CAZXAC010000262.1:0-3419 GCA_964638335.1 uncultured Lentisphaera sp.
TTTTCAAGACGGAATATCCTCTCGGGAGCCATCTTGCTGTTCCATTTTTGCACTTTATTCCAGTAGTTCGTCCAGTGTTCGGGGTCATCCATTAGAGGACGTCCCGAGTTGGCTATCCAAACCGCAAGGTTCGGACTGAACTTATCAATGTTATCTGGAGCTTCCGCGTAGGAAGTGTAAGCGCCGCAAGTAATTATCTTGTCTGGATGTGTCTTGTAAATCTCCGTTGCAACACGATTGGCAAACCCCCAAACTAATTGAGATGCCGACTGCGTTCTGCACTGTTTACACTGACAAATAACAAAACCGTCAACCGGCCAGATATCAATAAGCGGAAGTTTATATTCATCAAAAATGAAGCGAATGTAGTTAACTGTTTCCTTTTGGAAAGCTTCAGACATGAAACACGGAATACCTCTCCCTTCTTTGTGTTCGGTATTGCGTTTGCCATTTTTCCCGACGGCATAATATTCAGGGTGTTTTTCCTTCATCGCTTTTTGCGAATGAACAGCCACAAGACCGTGCGGACCATTTAAAAGCCCCATCTGCTCATAGCCGGAATTCATCCCAAGCCGTTTAGCCCAGATCAACTCGTCAAAACCAAAGCTCGCGAAGTTATACCACATCCAGGATCTCACCGGAAAATCCGCTTTGACGGTTTTATCGATCTTCACCAAAGGAATTGATGTCATTTTGGGCATGACTTCTCCCATGTCACTGGCCATATACCAGCGCGCGCCAAGATCATAAATAAAACTGCTTACCGCATTTAAAGAACCGTTCTCGTCATGTTCCCAAAAACCATCATAGGTATTTCCTCCGGTCTTCCATAATTCGGCCGCGCCGTCTCCGTAATATTTACGCAAAATACCAGAAAAATCCTGGTTCCAATACGCCTTGAATCCTGCACCAAAGGGGAAGCCCCAAGAGGCATCAGTTTTACCTGCTATAGCTTTTTCCCAAGCCGCCCACGACTCTTTCGCTTCATTTCGTTTCAGCGGCCAAGGCTGGAAAGGCGGCACAAAATCAAGATCGCCTCCTATAAGGACAAGCCAGTCAGGACCAGAGACTATGCGGTAGGCACCGTATTTCAAATCTTTATTCGAGATGCCTAGTTTTTCCGTGTCCGGACTTTTCCCTACATATATTTTCACTGGATAACTTGGCGGTATTGAAGCCGTAGGCTGTCCGGAAGAATCCGATAAAGGAGGACTTGTTACTATAGGAAGTCGGGCCCCAGTGATCTTTTGGATATGCCTTTGAAGTTCAAAAGCAGCTAAGGTGGCCATTCTTGGGCGATTTTCCGCCGCTATCACTATCTGCGCGTTCGGCTGAGCATCCTTCACGATGAACTGTTCCGCCTCAATTGATGAACCCCAAATACCAAGCAAAGTGAAAATCACGCAGATTAAAAACTTCCTCATGATACTCCTTTTATTTTATATTTTAATATTTTGTCTATTTTTCGCCCCATTGACAGAAAATAATAGCAGAATCGTACTTTAACGCAAATCTGTTATTTTTTATTTTAAACTTTATTAATTATTTCAAAAAAACTATAAATTATCGAAAAAATGCGGGATTAAATGTCAAAAATGGGGCTATTGTAAACTCTGGAAGCATAAAAAAAGATGAGGAATCTTATTAAAAATAAAGACATATCTGTCGGGATAAGAGAATTATATCAAAAAATTTGTGATATCTTCGGTTCTCAGCACTGGTGGCCTGCCGATAGCCCTTGGGAGGTTGCCGTTGGAGCGTTGCTCACACAGAATACCAACTGGGGCAACGTGGAAAAGGCGATAAAAAATCTTAAAAAGGAAAAACTGCTATGTCCCCAAAAAATACTCTCCTGCGAAATTCGCGATCTTGAAGAAGCAATAAGGCCTTCAGGCTATTACAGAATGAAAGCTGAAAGACTGCGGAATCTTTCCAGTTGGTGGATTGAAAACGTTGGAAACAATAAGCCGGTTCACTTGAAAAAAGGATTGGATTTTTTGCGAAATTCGCTATTATCGGTAAACGGAGTCGGGAGGGAGACAGCAGACAGCATATTGCTTTATTCATTCAATTTACCGGTGTTCGTAATAGATGCATATACAAGGAGGATAATGTCAAGACACTTTCTGATTTCAAATAAGACTTCATATGATGAAATTCAGGAAATCTTCAATAAATCTTTAAAATCTGATGCCAAGCTTTTCAATGAGTATCACGCTCTGATTGTTAGAATAGGAAAGGAATTTTGCAAGAAGGGCGGATGCCGCAAAGACTGTCCCCTGATAGATTTAGCATTACTATCAACAGATATCTGAAAATCCCGAACTACCCCAAGAATATCTCGCTTGCCATGAATACCGGACCTTCGGTGCATGTCCTTGAATATTTCCATCCGCCAGATCCATTTTTCACTTTAACCACGCAGGCTAGGCAAGCTCCCACCCCGCAGCACATAAGGTGATCGAGGCTCATCTCTCCGTCCGTCCCGCAGGATATCAACATGCGAGTGACCGCGTAGAGCATCGGTTCAGGACCGCAGGAATAGAATGCGAAATTCGCAATTTCCCCACCGTTTTCTTTTATGAATTTCTCAAGAAGAAGTGTAACGAGTCCCTTTTGTCCAAAAGATCCGTCATCGGTGGAAATGATTGTCTTGAAGCCTATTTTTTCGTATTCTTCGACTAAGACAAGTTCATCTTTCGTCCTTGCGCCAGCTATCAAAAAGCCCTTCCTCTCCGCTTTTTTCGCAAGCATCAAAGTGGCGGCGGCACCATATCCTCCCGCAATTATAACTGGAGTTTTATCCTGCCTGGCTCGGAATCCGTTGCCGCATGGTCCCATCATGCTGCACGACGCGCCAGCTCCAAGCGTTGAGAGGAATTTGGTTCCTTCTCCAACTATCTTGTATAGGATTTTTATTTCCCCGTCACAGGCTTCACTAATGCTGAACGGCCTGCGAAGTATTCTGTGTTGCAGCCCTTCTATTTTCACGTGGACAAACTGTCCGGGTCCACAAGCGGGTGAAATGGACGGGGCTTCAAACACAACTCTGAAATAATCTCCCTTGTAGCGAAGATTTGAAATTATTTTTGCTTCTTCTATCAATTTAAACAGCTCCAAATAGGGTTTTAAAGTACAACGATTTATGTTTTTTCACAAAGATTTTTCATTAAATATGCCTTTTTAACCTACATTTTGCGTTTGACCAGTGCGGCTTAGATGCGAAGTCAAGAGAGGCGCCGGTGTAGTAACTACTCCAAGCCTCTTCTTGACAAACAGATACGCCGCAATGGTCTAACCCTCGCGGGTTCAATCAGCCGATTCTTAAAGGTATATTTCGTGAACTGCAATGCAGTTCACACCATATTGAACTTCAACAACTTAAATCCTTTTCGACTGATTGAACCGCAAAATGTAGG
>CAZXAC010000263.1:0-3411 GCA_964638335.1 uncultured Lentisphaera sp.
TTAGCGGCAAGGTTCTTTTGAGTTTGTTTTGATAAATTGCTCTCGGACGATATCTGAATCGCCCCTAAGTCAATTTACCCAAACATCCCTCAAAATGTCTCTTGTCTTTCCTAACTCCTTGAATGCAACTGAGTATTAGTATGGATTAGTATGAGAGGAGGGATTGCGCGTTCTTATATAATATTTTTTCTTTTTCTTCTTCGGAAAAAGCAATGGATTTTATTTTATCAAGTTCCGTTTTTTGGTCCCGCCAGGGGCTGTCTGTCCCAAATATCACTTTATCAGCTCCGTGCTTTCTAACAAGGCGGATGAAAAGCTCATCGTCAATAAATCCAAGAGTGAAAGATGTATCCAGAAAAATGGGCAGTCCGATTATCTCTTTTTCTAGTTCATCCCACATTTTCCATGAGCCGAAGTGTGCCAGTATCATCATAAGTTCAGGAAGCATTCTGTGGAGTTTTGCGAATTTTGCCGGAGACGATTTATAAGGAGCCTTGAAAGCGAAATCAGCGCCTGCGTGAAAAAGCACTACGAGTTTGTTTTCTACGCATGCCTCCCAAAGCGGCAGAAGGTTTTCATCGTCGGGAGAAAAATCCTGAAATTCCGGATGCAATTTCAATCCCCTGAACCCCATGTTGCGAATTTCGCTGATGTAGGCCGGATTTTGGAGACCTGGATGGTATGCTGCGAAACTCGCAATCCTGTCGGAAATTATTGATGAGCTCCAGCGATTTATGGACTCCACTTGTTTTGGATTGGTCGCCACTGGCATATTGACTGAAATCAATATCCCTGCCTCATCCATGCTCTTTAAAAGCCCGGCTTTCGTCCCGTCAGTGAATGCTTTCATACCTGATTTTCCAGACAGGAAACCGATGGCGTCTGATGCCACTTTTTCCGGAAATACGTGTGCGTGAAAATCTATGGTCTTATTCATCTAGATCTTTATTTTCCCGCTTTCTATTCTGCGCCTGTATTCTATTCGGTCTATCAATATTTTAATCATCTCTCCAGCCTCTTCATCCCTTATTCCCATTTTTCTTTTCATCTCATCCAGAACCATTATCTGTTCCGACTTTAATGAGAAATCCCTGCTTTCACAAAGCATTCCCTCAAGGGTTCTCTGGTATTTCTCTATATCTTTAAGTGATGCTATATTCATTTCAGCGCGCACCTTTTCTTCTATGGAACGGGCCTGAGTCTTGGTAAATCCTAGTCTTTCGGCTCTGCGGTCAAGTTCCCTTCTTTCGGCAGGCGACATTATGTTCCCGTCTATCAGGAAAAGTCTTATTACATCCTCAAGCATTGCCGAAGGAGAACTTGCCCCGGAGGATGAATTAGAATTTTTCCCCGGACTCTGGACGTCTTCAAAAGACTCCGATATTTTTTGAAGCCTCCTAAGCGCCCTATCGGCGTTGGGAAATCTTTTTGCCGGCTCCTTTTCCAGAAGTTTCATTGTGAACTCAGCAAGATCGTCCGGAACTTCGTCGTTCAACGGTTCAGGGACTGACGATACTATTGTATCCCTTATCTCCTTAAAAGGAGTGCCGGACTTTAAATTGAAAAGTTTCCTTCCGGAAAGCATTTCATATAGAACAGCTCCGGTGGAGTATAGATCCGCCCTATGATCTATTGCAACTTTGGAAATTTGTTCCGGAGACATATAAAGCGGAGTGCCAACTATGCTTCCGGTTGGACTTTGTATCTCGTCCGGAAGACCTCCGAAAGCGGATGGAAGAAGAGCTACACCGAAGTCAGTTATCTTGGGCTGGTCTTTTGCGTCGAAGATTATATTCTGGGGTTTTACATCACGGTGTATGACCATGACGCCGTGGGCGGAACGGAGACCGTCAAGAATACCTGAAATTATCCTTATGGATTCCATAATATCAATTCTGCCCTTATCTTTTATTCTTGATGCGAGGCTTCCGCCGGCAAGATACTCCATGATTATGCAGGCGGAACTGGAATCCTCCTCTAGGGCGAACACATTTATTATGTTAGGATGGTCAAGCTGTGCCCCTATCCTTGCCTCCTGCATGAATCTCTCGTATATTTCCGATCCCCTGCCACCAGAAACTTTCTTTGAAAGTTGTTTTATAGCCACAAGACGGCCGATCTTTCTGTCCTCTGCTAGATAAACAGTCCCGAACGAACCCCTGCCGACAGTTCTGCGTACCAAATACTTGCTCTCGACTACCGAGGGCAGGGGAATATGAGAGATGCTCTCCGCGAAATCATCTTCGGAAATCAGCACCGTTCCGTCGTCTGGCAAATCCTCAATAGGATCATCGTCATTCCTTTTTCCGGAAAGACTTTTAAAAAGCTTGTCTGCAGATAATATTGGATTGAATTTCAAAGACATCTCCATTGTTTTGCTGCGGTAGATATTGTGAGGAAAAGAAAATGGGGCATATCCGACCGAAGGCGATCGCGGTTTTATGCTAATCCAACGCTAGTAACCATGTGTTTTCATTTTTTATCGTAAGAACCTTGGAGTCTTTCCGCCACATCTCTGAACTTGATATTGGCTTGATAGATCTCCTTGTAGTATTCGAGAGCCTTTTCCCTTTTGCCAGCCTTTTCATAACTTATGCCCAAGTGATACAACGCATCCATCTTCTGTTTATCCATGGCTATCATTTCGCTTGTCGCCTTGGTAAGCTGTTCTATCGCTATGTCGTATTGTCCCTTCTCGGCAAAGCATCTGCCCAAATAAACTATCGAGGAAAGCCTTCTCTGTGGGTTCTTCTGCGAAAGCTGGAATTGCTGCAAGGCATTGTCAACATCGCCGGCTTCCCAATACACTAACGCGAGTTCGTAGCGTAACTGCAGATCGTTGGCGTACTTGTTGACGCGCTCAAGAGCTCTTTCCATCCTGTATGACAGCATCTGCTCGCGGAAAGCATTGATATTCGATTCAGCTTCATCTTTCTTGTCAGGATTCTGAACAGCGTAGTCCTCCCACGATTTTATCGAATTGCTCATCTTCGCTAACACTGATCTCTCTATGGCGGCATCTATGTATGGGTCGAGAGAACCCATCTCCTTGACCACCATGTTATAATATTCAATTGCCTTGTCATGCTGTTCAGCCTTTTGGTAGAGCTCTCCGAGTTTGCGTTTGACCTCGAGAGTCTGTTTACCGGATTTGAATTGTTTCTCATAATCCTCTATCAGTCCAGCCACATCGTCAGCCGCCCTAGCTATCCTGTCATCCTGCTCAAGTTTTACGGCCTGAGACTCGTCTTTCAACTTCTTCCTGTAATCCTCTCCTTCCAGCCATTTTCCCTGTTCCATGGAAGCGAGTGCGGCGGCCGCTCTCAGCTTCTGTTGTGCGTCTAGGTCGCCCGGTCTTAGGTTGACTATTTCCTGTCTTATGACAAGCGCCTTGGTGCCCTCCTTGTTGTC
>CAZXAC010000264.1:0-3396 GCA_964638335.1 uncultured Lentisphaera sp.
TAAGAAGACTGGCGAGGTTGATCCAAAACAGACAATAATAGTAAATTGTGGGCCGAACGCCAAACATCAAAAGCTTATACAGCTTCTTGATGCTTGTTCTGACGCAAACCTTTCATCAATAAACGTAGTTAACGATCTTACCATAGAGTTCCAGCCAGAACCCGGAACTAAGTCTAGATAGTAAAAAAAATAAAGGAAACAAAATGATCACAGCGATAGTTTTGATTAATGTTGAGCGCACCAAGTTGAGGGAAGTCGTGAAGGATGTTCTAGCCATAGACGGCGTGTCTGAACTGCATACGGTGGCTGGAGAATATGATCTTGCGGCGATAGTAAGAGTCAAGGATAATCTTCAACTTTCGGATATTGTTGTAAACAAGATGCCGCACAATATACCCGGAATTATACACACCAAAACTCTTGTTTCGCTGCAATCGCAGTCAAAGATAGATATTGATGCAGTTTTTGGAATGAAAAATTCCTGATAGGCTCTTGTCCCTTGACACAAAGATCTAATCACCATGCACATTTTTGACTTTTTTACCCGTGATTCGGATTGATTTTTTCCTATTGGGCATTAAGTTCCTGTTTTTCTAAAAATATACTTGGAGGAAGGATGAACGCGATAATAGAAATTGGCGGAAAGCAACTGGCCGTAAAAGAGAACGACATCATTGATGTGGATCGCATAAATGCGGAAAAAGGACAGACTCTCAGCATTAAGGATGTTTTGGCTGTTGGCGCTGGAAAAGATATGAAGACTGGCAATCCTCTCGTAAAAGGTGCGGAGGTAAAGGTTGAAGTGATAGAGCATCTCAGAGGCGACAAGGTGGTTGTTTTTAAAATGAAAAGACGCAAAGGCTATAAACGTAAACAAGGGCACAGGCAGGAGCTGACCAAAATAAAAATACAGAAGATTTCCTGCTAGGGGAGACGTCTACAACGCAATGAAATATGATCACAATAATGCTTTGCTTCAATCGGAGATAGAGGGACTTAAACTCGTTGCGAGGGGAAAAGTCAGAGATATCTTCGATCTTGGCGACAGCCTTCTTTTTGTGGCAACGGACAGAATCAGCGCGTTTGATGTTGTTATGCAAAATGGGATTCCGGACAAGGGCAGGGCGCTTACAGGAATGTCTCTCTTCTGGTTCAAACTCCTCGATTGGCTTCCAAATCATCTTATCTCTGCAGATATAGCATCCGTTCCACAATTGGAAAAATACAAAAAAGATCTTTCCGGTCGGGCAATGATAGTAAAAAAGGCGCGACCTCTGCCAGTTGAGTGCATTATAAGAGGTTATCTTGTTGGTAGCGGATGGAAAGATTATCAGACTACCGGTTCAGTTTGCGGCATAAAACTCAGAGAAGGATATTCTCAGGCTGAGCGTCTAGATAAAGCGTTGTTCACTCCATCGACAAAGGCGGAGCAAGGCACGCACGATCAGAATATCAGCTTTGAAGAGATGAAGAAAATAGTAGGAGAATCTATTGCTGAAAACGTAAAAAATCTTTCGCTTAAGGCTTACGAAACCGCAGCTGATTATGCGCTGAAACGCGGAATAATACTTGCTGACACAAAATTAGAATTTGGGACGATAGGAGAAAAGCTCATCCTGATAGATGAAGTGCTCACACCAGACTCTAGCAGGTTCTGGCCTGCTCAGAACTACAAGACCGGCAGTAATCCTCCCAGCCTAGACAAGCAGTTCTTGCGAGATTATCTTGAATCCATAAAGTGGGGAAAAACTCCGCCAGCCCCCAATTTGCCTGATGAAATTGTAATCAAAACTCGAGAAAAATATCTCTCCGCTTACAAACTATTAACAGGCAGTGAACTGAACTGAAGGACGGTGGCAATGTCCAAAAAGATTGCTCTTTCTGGCGCTGGATACTGGGGAAAAAATCTCCTCAGAGCCCTAAATGAAATAGGAGTACTCAAGAAGGTTTGCGACTCGAATCCGGAGACCTTGGCTGAATTCAAACGCAAACTTCCCAATGTGGAATTTACGTCTGATTTCTCGGATATCATTTCGGATAAATCAATAGACGCGATTTTTATAGCTTCTCCAGCCGCTATGCATTTTTCTCAAGCCATGGAAGCCTTAAAATCCGGCAAGGACGTGTTTGTTGAAAAGCCCCTCGCTTTGTGCCCGGAGGAGGGGGAACAACTCGTCTCGGTTGCAAAGAAAAATGCAAAAATGCTTTTTGTCGGCCACATATTGAATTATCATCCTGCTATCAAAAAAATGAAGGCTATCATAGCTGAAGGCAGCATAGGCAGGCTTCAGTATGTTTATTCAAATCGTTTGAACCTCGGCAAGATACGCAGAGAGGAAAATATACTTTGGTCTTTTGCTCCGCATGATATTTCAATAATACTGAATCTGATCGGTGAAGAACCCTGCGAGATTGAATGTTCCGGAAGCAACTTCCTGCATCCGAACATAGCGGACATAACTATGACAAATCTAAAATTCCCATCAGGCTCCGCCGCACATATATTTGTCAGTTGGCTGAATCCTTTTAAGGAACAGAGGCTTGTTGTTGTCGGAGCCAAGGGGATGTTGGTTTTTGATGACACAAAAGAAATCGACCAAAAACTCTTGTTCTATCCTCATACCATAGAATGGATGAATGGGATGCCGACTCCGCAGAAGGCAGATGCTACGGCGATAAAACTGTCTGATTCTTGGACAGAACCTCTCAAGGCTGAGTGCGAAGCGTTTCTGAATTCAATTGAATCGCGTAAAGCGGTATACAGCTCAGGAGAGGAGGGTATAAAGGTTTTAAAAATACTTAGGAAGTGTCAAGATAAACTCGAGTCAAAATCTTCATCGAATCTGCGGGCGCAAAATACTACAAATAAATCGAATGCCAGTTTTTTTTCCCATCAATCTGCTTTTGTTGATGAAGGCTCTGTTGTCGGCGCAGGCACGAAAATATGGCATTTCTGCCACGTGCTCAAAGGAGCAAGAATAGGGGAAAAATGCATTCTCGGCCAAAACGTATGCATATCCGAAAATGTGTCTATCGGAAACAATGTGAAGATTCAAAATAACGTTTCGGTATATGCCGGAACTACTATAGAGGACGACGTATTCCTTGGACCATCTTGCGTTCTTACGAACGTTACTAATCCAAGAAGCCAGGTGAACAGACATTCCCTATACGAAAAAACAATCATCAAAAAAGGAGCTTCTGTAGGCGCCAATTCTACTATAGTATGCGGGATAACATTAGGAAGATATTGTTTTATCGCTGCTGGAGCAGTTGTCGCAAAAGATGTTCCGGATTACGCCCTGATGATGGGAGTTCCAGCAAAACAAAAAGCATGGATGAGCCGGCACGGCCACATTCTTTCTAACCCAGACAAAGAAGGTGTAATGATCTGTC
>CAZXAC010000265.1:0-3394 GCA_964638335.1 uncultured Lentisphaera sp.
CGTTCGATTACGAATACGACCTGTCCACCGTAGCTTTAAGGGCGTAGGTGGATTCCAACCCCGATAGAATCATCTGTTACCCAAGATCTCCTTGACCACCTTGAAATCCTCTGTATCACTAGGAGAGCCTTCTATTATCGCCTTCACTATAGCTGAAATTTTCTCCTGCTGGCTAGAACTTATTCCAGCCTTGTCAAGTATTTCGGACATCGCGCCGCTATATTTTCTTCCTTGCGCAGAAAAAAATAAAACTACTAAGGAAGTCTTGACCACGCAAGGATCACAGTTGGTACCACCTAGAACCTGATCCGCCATCTTGCACGCCTTTTCGAGTTCCTTGAGGTCGGAGGCATCAAGGATGAAATTGGATGACAGCAACGCCTTCACCTTTTCAATTATTGGAGAAGCGAATTCGGCATCGGCACTCCTGCCAAGGCACTGGTCGGCAAACTTACACCATTTCGCACAACCTAGATCTATTCTCGGATTCTTATTCTCTTTACCACATTTCCGGCAACACAAAAACGCTTCGTCCTTCCAAAACTCTATCTCGTTGCCACAATCAAGACATTTCATTATGAATATATCCTCAGGCTTCCAAAATCTCATGTCCTGTCCAGGACACCTCGGTCTTGTATTGTCATTTTTCATACGCAAACTCCTTTTTCTAAAAATACCATACCCCGCTAAACCCATTACCAAAAACACTAAAACGGCTTATTTATGTAAATTCCTGCAAAATACTTGAAGTTTACTGTAAAACTAGAGAATTGCTATTTTCTTTATTGAGACTGATAACTAATGTTCCCACTTAATTTGAATAACAAATTTCGTGCAGTTGATTACGAAATCGTACAAATCAAAAAATTCAGATTCAGGAGGTTATCATGGCAAGGGGCAAGATTGTAGATGCTTTAAAGAAGGGAAGGATTCTAGTATCAGATGGTGCGTGGGGCACATTCCTTCAAAAGAAAGGTCTGAAGCCTGGCGAATGCCCTGAGTTATGGTGTATTGAACGCCCTAACGATGTTTATGATGTCGCTAAAAATTATATCGATGCCGGTGCGGATATGGTCGAATCCGACAGTTTCGGCGGCAGCTGCTACAAGCTTGAACACTACAACTTGGCTAACAGGACCACAGAGATAAACATTGCTTCAGCAAAAATCTCCCGCAGAGCCGCAGGTGATGACAAATGGGTCATCGCATCAATCGGTCCGACAGGGAAAATGCTCGTCATGGGAGATGTCACCGAAGACGATCTCTACAAGGCGTTCAAGGAACAGGCGGTCGCCCTAGAAAAAGGCGGAGCCGATGCAATCTGCATAGAAACCATGAGCGCCATAGATGAGGCAACAATTGCGATCAAGGCTGTCAAGGAGAACACCAAGTGCGAGGTGATTTGCACGTTTACATTCGAGCTTACCGCGCACGGAGGATATAGAACAATGATGGGCGTAACACCTGCGGATGCTGCGAAAGCCGCAATTGAAGCTGGCGCTGACATTGTCGGGCCCAACTGCGGAAACGGCATAGAGAGAATGATCGAGATCGTAAAGGAAATCAAGAAGGCCGCCCCGAAATCGTTGATTCTCGTCCACGCAAATGCCGGACTTCCCAAAAATGTCAACGGCGTTGACATATTCCCGGAGACGCCGGAGGAAATGGCGAAGAAGGTCCCCGAACTTATTAAGGCCGGCGCTAACATAATCGGCGGATGCTGTGGAACAACGCCAGCCCACATCAAGGCGATAAAGAATGCGGTGGATGCTTTCAAGAAATAACTCCAAAGTTAGTTATCGGAGAAATGGATAGTCCGCGAGAAAACATTCAACGTTGAACGTTCTTAAAATAGCAACAAATAAGGAGTTAAATCATATGAAAACAAAATTTACCGCCACTGGGATTGGCAGCATGCCTTTTTCGGATCCAGATTACGCAGTCAAGGTCTCTATGACGAAAATGTCTGAATCCCCTATTTGGCCACAACTTCCGAAACTCGGACTGCACGAACAAATGGAGATACAATATTCCGAGGGAATGCCCTGCGCAGTAATCGACGAAGCAAAACATAGAATGTTTTTCGACACGTCGAAGGACTATTCCGAATCATTCGCCCAGTTCTACGAAGGGTATATCACGGCAACGGATGATGGCGGCACCAAGGATTTCTCCTCCGTGGCCATAAGTCCTGATTTTTCAAAGGGAATTTATGCCTTGGAAAAGGCCCTCAAGGCAAAAGGAGGAGGAAAGCTTCCTTTCGTTAAGGTACAAACAACGGGTCCATGCAGTTTCGCCTTGACGCTCGTAGATGAAAATAAACGCGCCATTTATTATAACGAGGAATTTCGTGACATGATCACAAAATGCCTAGGAATGAAATGTCGCTGGCAGATCCAGAAATTCCGGCAGTATGCTGAGAATATAATATGCTTTATCGATGAACCAATCCTGTCGGCTTTTGGAAGCTCAACATACGTGTCAGTTAAACGCGACGACGTTGTTATGCTGGTAAATGAAGTATCCGAGGCTGTTCACGCAGAAGGAGCCCTTTCTGGAGTTCACTGCTGTGGTAATACCGAATGGAGCATCCTAATTGATGCAGGTGTTGACATCGTGAATTTTGACGCGTTCGGATACGGAGAGACCATCGCAATGTATCCTGAATCTGTTAAGGCGCATCTAGGACGTGGCGGAATCCTCGCTTGGGGCATTGTTCCGACCTCGCCCGCCATCAGGGAACAAACAGTTGAAAAGCTCGCAGCACATCTCGAAAAGATGATGGACAACCTAGCAGGGAAGGGAATAGACAAGAAACTCATCGCTGAACAGGCAATGTTGACACCGTCCTGCGGAACAGGCTCCATGGAAACCGGAGATGCGGAGAAAGTCTTTGAAACACTGTGTCAACTCTCGAAAATAATGAGGACAAAATACGGATTTTAAGATAAGGGATTAATGGATGAATGGGTTTTAAGCATTAATCCAATTATCCAATAATCCGGCAATCCGTTCATTTTTATTATGAAAATAGCAATATCAGGAAAAGGTGGAGTTGGCAAGTCTACGCTTGCGGCGGCCCTTGCGTTGCTTATGGCTGGAAAAAAGAGAAAGGTGCTGGCTCTTGATTCAGATCCGGCCGCGAATCTCGCAGTTGCTCTCGGTGTTCCAGAGGAAATACGAAAGAAGATTGTTCCAATCGCCATGCAAAAAGCACTGATCGAGGAACGGACAGGCGCAAAGATCAAGCAGTACGGACAGATGTTCAAGCTCAACCCGGAAGTCTCTGATATAGCCGACAAATTTGCCATAAATTACAACGGAGTCTCTCTCATAGTGGTTGGCGCAATCGAGAAAGGTGGTAGCGGATGCGCATGCCCGGAGAACGTTCTTG
>CAZXAC010000266.1:0-3357 GCA_964638335.1 uncultured Lentisphaera sp.
TCGGGAAAGCGTCAACAATACGGTCAACTGTTCTTGCCGCCCCCGTGGTATGAAGAGTGGCAAACACAAGATGCCCTGTTTCTGCCGCGGTTACTGCCGCCTCCATGGTTTCAAGGTCTCGCATTTCGCCCACAAGTATCACATCGGGATCTTGGCGGAGCGCCCTTCTGAGAGCCTCGCTAAATGAGGGAACGTCAACGCCAACCTCCCTCTGGATCACAACGCTTTTTTTATGCTTGTGATAAAATTCTATCGGATCCTCCACAGTTATTATGTGGCAATCCCTTTCTTCATTTATAACATTTATCATGGATGCAAGTGTCGTTGACTTTCCACTGCCGGTAGGACCTGTAACAAGTATAAGCCCCCTAGGTTTATACAACACATCCTTTATCGAAGGTGGAAGACCTATCTTATCAAGGGACAAAAGAGTGTTTGGTATCTGACGCATGACCATCCCCTGATGTCCTTTCTGGAAAAAACAGCTCACCCTGAACCGGGCTTTATCTTCGTATGCGAAACCGAAGTCAACTCCACCGTCCTGTTTAAGCTTTTGAATATGAGTGTCTGAAGCTACGGAACGTACGAGCATTTCCGTGTCCTCGGGACCAAGCGGCGGAGCGTCTATCGGAGTCATGGCGCCATGAAGCCTGATAACCGGAGGCAGTCCGACCTCAATGTGTAAATCACTAACACCTTCATCAACAACGAGTTGCAGCAAATCATTCATCTCGAGTTGCATGTTTTCATTCCTTATGTTTTTATTCTTATACTGTGGTATACTTGAGTACTTCTTCTATTGTCGTCTCTCCGTCTATAATAGATCTTATTCCGTCTTCGCGCAAGGTCCTCATTCCCAGTTCGCGCGCTTTCTCCTTGATGACTATTGTGGGAGCTTTTTCCATGATTAATTTTCTTAGATTGTTATTGATGGCCATGTATTCGCATATGGCCTTTCTTCCTTTATACCCGCTGTTGTTGCACGTTTGGCAACCTTTTCCGTAGAAGAATTTTTTTCCTCCCACTTCATCCCTTTCTATTCCAAGTTTTTTCAGGTCGTCATCGGTAGGCTCGAATTCCGTTTTGCAATTTGGGCATACTTTTCTGATTAATCGTTGACCGAATACTCCGACAAGAGATGAGTTGATAAGAAATGGTTCAACCCCCATATCCACCAGACGAGTTATAGCGCCAGGAGCATCGTTAGTATGAAGAGTCGAAAACACAAAGTGTCCCGTTAGCGCGGCCTGAATCGCCAGCGTTGCCGTTTCCAAGTCTCGGATCTCTCCAATCATTATTATATCAGGATCTTGCCTTAGGAATGCCCTGAGGGCCCTGCTGAAGGTCATTCCGACGGACTCATGTATTGGAAGCTGGATTATTCCTTCGAGGTCATATTCCACCGGATCTTCCGCAGTAAGTAGCTTATCGTGCGGATCATTTATTTCTTTCAATGCCGAATAAAGGGTTGTTGTTTTCCCTGAACCTGTTGGCCCCGTTATCACAAAAATTCCATTTGGCAAATGAATAACCTTTCTGACTTCCTTCAGCACATCTGGTCCGATGCCCAGCACATCGAGATCCAGATTCACCACGGATCTGTCCAAAATACGAAGCACCACTGATTCTCCAAACTGTGTAGGAAGAGTTGAGACTCGCAAATCGACCGGTCTGCCACCTATTTTCAATTGTATTCTTCCGTCCTGAGGCAGACGTCTCTCTGATATGTTGAGACCGCTCATGATTTTTATTCTGCTTATGACAGGTACAGCAAGATTCTTTGGAGGCGGAGCCATCTCGTAAAGTGCTCCATCAACGCGGTATCGTATTTTAAATTCCTTTTCGAACGGTTCAAAGTGTATGTCGCTCGCTTTGGCTTTAATTGCTTGATAAACAATTACGTCCACGAACTTAACTATCGGCGCTTCGTTCGCCATGTTTTCTATGTCTGCGATATTGTCTATATTACCTTCTTCCTTATCTTCCATGTTTACGTCGAGAGAATTAAGCATGTCTTGCATGCTCTCAGTTTCGATCGGATAATGCTTCTCGATTGCGCTCTCTATTTGTTTTTCTTTCGCGACGACGACATGTACATCTTTGTTCAAGATGAAGCGAAGTTCATCGGAGATATGATAGTTTAGAGGATTTCGTGACGCTATTGTTATGGTTTGTCCGTCGAACGATATCGGAACGATCCCATACATTCTCGCGGTATCGCCGTCAATCATGTCAATTACGCTTTTTTCTATCTCCATTTCTTTGAGATCTATTAGATCGGTAGCCAGGCTCGTGGCGATTATCTGCAAGATATCGTCTTCGGTTGTTATCCCGAAATCTATAAGAAGGGATGAGAAGGGTTTTCCAGTTCTTTGGAATTCTTCCTCTATCTCCATCATCTGATTTTCGTTGCAGATGCCTTCCTGAAGGAGTATGTCTTTCAGCGTTTGACTTTCCGGATCAAGCATGGTTCTGGTCTCTCCTATTAATCCTCATCCATTATGGTGTTTGCGAGAACTTCCTCAAGCGTGGTACTTCCTGATGCTGCCTTCCTAAGTCCATCCTCACGAAGGGTTCTCATTCCAGACTTCCTAGCGGCATCCTTGATTACACTTGACGGCACATTTTGATATATGAGGTTTTGAATTTCTGTTGTCATCATGAATATCTCGTATATTCCCATCCTGCCCTTGTAACCTTTACCGCCGCATTCCGCGCATCCGCGCCCCTTCATCAGTTTCGAGTTTTTTACAAAATCCTGGTCCAGTCCCATGATTTGCAACTCATCCTCACTCGGTTCATATGGAACAGCACAATTCTTGCATACTCTCCTGACAAGCCTCTGAGCCATCACTGCCCTCACCGCTGAAGCCACAAGGAACGGCTTTATTCCCATATCAACCAGACGAGTTACAGCGCCAGGAGCATCGTTCGTATGAAGGGTGCTGAAAACCAAGTGGCCGGTGAGAGCGGCATTTATCGCTATTTCCGCCGTTTCAAGGTCTCGTATTTCTCCGACCATCACGATGTTTGGAGCCTGACGAAGCATTGCTCTAAGCGCTTTTCCGAACGTCATTCCTATGCTAGCTACAACCTGAACCTGATTTATGCCGCTCAACTGATATTCGACAGGATCCTCCACGGTGATTATCTTACGATGCGGAGAATTAATTGAGTTCAGAAACGCATAAAGAGAAGTGGACTTACCCGAACCCGTCGGACCCGTAACAAGGAACACTCCGTCCGGCAACGCCACAATCTTATTTATAAGTTCTTGGTCGTCACTGTAAAAACCAAGCTTTGGAATGTCGAGCTGTATGCTTGCCCTGTCGAGGATTCGCATGACTATGCTTTCGC
>CAZXAC010000267.1:0-3341 GCA_964638335.1 uncultured Lentisphaera sp.
CAAAAATCTGGCCTTCATCTCAAGTTTTCGTATCTTGTCCGATTGCTCTTTTGAAAGATTCCCCAGGTAACCGTCAAGAAGAATATTTGAATCCATGATTATCGAAGATATGGGATTTTTTATTTCGTGGCTTACGAAAGCCAGCATCTCGGTGTAAGCACGATTCATTTCCGACAGCTGTTCAATGCGATATGCCTTCTCAACGGCTTGACTTATGCGTTCCGCGATTATCGCATGCATGGCGACATGCCTGGCGTCGTAGGCGTTTTTCATCAGAGAACTTCTGAATAGAAACCCCACCGGACGCCCATCTATCTTGAGAGGACATGTCATGCTGGACATCACTCCTTCCTTAAGGACCAGTTTCGTTGATACGCTCTTGGGATTTTCTTCAAGATAGCTTTCCAGGTCGTTGATGACGCGCACTTCTCCTGTCGAAAGTATTCTCCCCAGCGTACTGCCCTGCAGTGCCTGCCAAAATCCTTTCTGTAGGATGATTTTATCGTACTTCGCCCTTGACCAGTGGGCGGTAACTCGCAGTCCGTTGTCCTCCAGAAAGGAAAGCCCCAGACGGTCGCAGGGCGAAGTGGAATTCTCAAAGAGGAAATTCATTATCTCGTCGAGGGACTGGCCGCCGGCAATCTTTTGATTTATCATTTCAAGAATGGAACGGTCCGACTCGGATATTTCCTTCATTTCGGATGAAAGCTCTGAAGGAGGGAAATAAAATATGTAGTCCTTTCCGTTTTTTAATCCAAAACTCATTGGGGATTTTCCCTCTAGATGAATGATAAAAAAAAGAATGAATATAGACCAAAAACACCAAAATACCATCACAGTATCAGCCGCCTGACCCTAGGATGTGGCAACTATAAAAACAAAGGAGCGCGGACCCGCTGCGTTCTTATTCAAGCTGTATTCTGGGGTCGAAATATGAATTGACAAGGTCTGCGAGCAGGTTCATGATTACAAAGAGGATTGATGTAAGGAGGACCAACGCCTTCAGCATTTGCAGGTCGGAATTATTCAGCGCATTTATTGCCTCGAAGCCAAGCCCCGGAATTCCGAAAAAGCTCTCAAGGAGAAGACTGCCTGTGAAGAGGAACGGAAGAGTTGTGGATATTCTAGCCACGATCGGAACGGAGGCATTTTTAAGAAGGTGTTTGAAATAGATTCTAAGCGGCGAACATCCCTTCGACAGCGCGGTCCTGAGATATTCCTTTCTAAGCTCATTCAGGAAAATTGTCCTATAGAAGCGTACGCTTCCGCCTAATCCACTCACTGTTCCTAAAATTACTGGAAGGGCAAGGTAATACGCACTTTCGAAACCCCACACTGGAAAAAGCCCCAAACGATATGAGAGAATCCACTGACCAAGCACAATCAGAACAATATAACTTATACTCATCCCGCTGACTGAAATTACAGTTATCGCCTTGTCCGTCAATCGCCCCCTGAAAACAGCGGCAATCATTGCGAGTGGTATTGAGAACATGGTGTCCATGAAAAATATCGGTAGCATCAGTGAAAGAGAAACCCACATGCTGCGCCATATGACTGAATCAATGTTTTCTCTGGTGGTAAGAGTCTTGCCGAAATTAAAAAAGCTGACATATGGTAATTTTTCTGAAAAACTAATTATCTCCTTGATAGAGCTTAAGAACTGTGAATCGAAGGGATGCGGATTCGGTTTGAAAAACTTCACGCTGGATATCTTCGAATCGTTAGCCGCAATGATGCGGAAATCCTTATCTCCGCAATTCTCAAAAACGAATTCTGCGCTTCCTGAAAAATCTGGAGTCAATTCATCGGTTCCTATAAATATCCGCCCATCAAATGAGATTTTTGAGAGGATTTTCTGATCCGATGATTCGAAATTCCTTTTGAAAATAATTTCCGCCCCCTTTGGCAAAATCAGATATCCCTTATCACGTGGCGCGCCGGGCGGAAGCTGTACCGAGGGCAGTTCCTTGTCGGAGCCGAAATCCGCCGAGGAATATGTTTCCGTCCTCTTCCATTTACCGTAGAGAAAAGGTTTTCCAACTGAGAGTTTATCACGAAGTTCTTCTATTTCAGATGCTGAAGGGTTCTTTCCAAGAAGCATCGATGAAGGATCTCCAGCAGAGAACTTAAAAAGTAAAAAGCTGATCAACATCACTCCGAATATTACGAGCAATGAATAAGCCAGCCTCTTTGCGATGTATTTTTGCATTTGAAAATCTATTCCGATGTCTTCGATATTATTTTCTCTTCGTCCCCTCTCACGACAATATCTCCGGCGCCCATGACCAGGAAATCATCCTCCGCCCATTCGCCGTCAACAAGCGACTGCATGAGCGACAGATCTCCATCGATCTCCTCGAAGAGCAAAGCTCTATTCTTTGCCTCCTGTCTGCCAGTCTCACGGTAAAAATCAATATCCCCCACGCCGGTGTTTATGAGCGCCATGGTGCTGTAATTCTTCTCGAACAATTCCCTCAATGTTTCAATTATATATTTGGCGTTTTCCTCGCCATGCTCCTTTTTGAGCTCTTCGAAGCTTTTGTCCATGCCAAGCTTGGACATTACGGACAGATTGCTGAGGTCTTCCAAATTCTTGGCATCCCTTTCAAGCCATCCGGGTGAAAGGTAATATGTTCCCGGACGTTCATCGAAAAGTTTGGAATAGCGTTTTCTGCTTCCGAGAAGAAGCGTTATGCAATCGTGCGCGCGGGGAATTACGATCGGAATGGAACGCGCTTTCAGCCCGATTATTCCGTTGCTGCATAGAGCGAAACCCAGAAGTATCGCATCGTAGTCAGACCCTTCAGCCTTGTCTATCCTTTCCTGAAGCCTAGCTTTCATCTCCTCGCAAGGCAGATCATGATACCCTTGAGAGCAAAATTCCACATCCACTATAGCCCTTGATCTTGATGCGCACAGAAATATCTCCCTCTGCAAAACCTCGCAGGCAATGACAAGATGGCGCTTGGAATTCAATTTTGAGATGGAATATTCCGACATAATAGTTATACTATGCGTCTTTTCAGCAAATTCAAAATCCAAAACATAAATGAAAAGGAGATTAAACATATGAAAACATACAAGATAGCGGTTCTCCCCGGAGATGGAATAGGTCCTGAAGTAATGTCTGAGGCGGTGACGGCATTGAAAGTCGTAGGCGAAAAGCACGGTTTCACAAGCGCCCTCGAATACGCCGACGTGGGAGGAATAGCGATAGACAAACACGGAGAGGCTCTTCCAAAAAACACCCTGGATATATGCGGAAAATCCGACGCCATATTGTTCGGATCCGTTGGCGGACCCAAGTGGGAATCCCTGCCACCGGAGAAACAGCCCGA
>CAZXAC010000268.1:0-3307 GCA_964638335.1 uncultured Lentisphaera sp.
AAAGCGAGAGAATATGAGTGCCCGACACGTTTCATCGAGCTAGCTGGAGAGATAAACACCAATATGCCTTATTACGTCATGACAAGAACCCTAGAGGCCATGAACGAAAAAGGCATGTCCCTAAAGAACAGTAGAGTTCTGCTTGTGGGTCTTGCATACAAGAAGAACGTTGACGATCTAAGGGAAAGTCCTTCCTTCCGTCTTTGGCGCCTGCTTGAAGAGAAAGGGGCAAAAGTGGAATACTACGATCCGTTCTGTCCTCTAGTTCCAAGAACGCGTGAATATCCGGAATACAGCGGGAAGAAAAGCGTTTCGTTGAAGGGGAAGAAGTATGACCTTGCGATAATCGCGACCGCGCATGACTGTGTTGACCACAAAATTTTTGCGAAAATCGCAAAAGTTGTAGTTGACACTCGCAACGCATTGGCTAGCGGCAAGAACGTGATAAAGGCTTAAGCCTAGTTTTGTTTGAGCCAAATTTTAAGACTCAGTCATCAAGCTGTAGCGGTGGTTATTTTATCAACATGCAGTCGCCGTAGCTGTAGAATCGTAGTTTTTCCTTTATCGCGATCTTATACGCATTAAGGATTTTATCGGTTCCCGCAAATGCGCATACCAGCATTAGGAGAGTGCTTTTCGGAAGGTGGAAGTTGGTAATGAGCATGTCTGCGCTGGTAATCTGGTACGGTGGATATATAAAAATACTTGTCCTGCCTTCGCTGGGGATAATGGTTCCATCGGCTGATTTGGAACTCTCCAGCGCCCTAAGAGATGTTGTCCCAACGGAAAGTATTTTCCCACCATTTTTTTTAGCGTTGTTTATTTTTCCCGCAGCTTCACCGCTTATGAAAAATTTCTCCGAATGCATTTTGTGTTCGGATAATTTCCCCTCGCGCACAGGCCGAAATGTTCCTGCTCCGACGTGTAAAGTCAGTTTAGCGACCTCCACTCCGGCTTTTGCGAATTTCGCGAAGGTATCTTCGGTAAAATGAAGACCCGCAGTTGGAGCGGCGACGGACCCATAATTTTTAGCGTATACAGTCTGATAACGTTCCTTGTCCGAATCCTGGTCAGGGCGCTTTATATAAGGAGGCAAAGGCACATGCCCGTATTCATCGAGCAGTTTTTCAAGCGTGGACATGTCTTCGGCAGAAAAATCAACTTCAAATCCGCTGTCATTTTTTTTTGCGCTGAAACGAAGAGCAGGAAGTTTTTTATTTTCAGGGGCTATTGCGAGAAACTTTTTAAACTTCTTGATATTTCGCGCTGGCTTGCACAATGCGCTCCATTTGCGTTTTTCGCCATCGAGAGACTCCAGAAGGAAAAATTCGGTATCTTTTTCTGGGGCTTCTTGGGGCGCTCCGAATATTCTGGCTTTTACAACCTTGCTCTCGTTTATCACCACGCAGTCGCCTGAATGCAGAAATTCCGCGATATCACCGAACTTGCGAATTTCGCAACTTCCGTTCGAACGGTCAAGCACAAGCATGCGCGATGAGTCTCTTTCCGGGAGAGGATGATATGCTATCAGTTCCGAGGGGAGCTGGTAATCAAATTCTTCCAAGAGCGGCTCTGTAAAGGTCTTCATATTGCCCTGCGGTCCTGTTCCATGAAAAGTCTTTTGACATAGCGTTTATCTGCGCCTTGCGGAATCCGCTCTTGTCGGATCTATATACCGATGCCGCCCATCTCATCGAATTGGTCAGCGACTCAGGATAGAGGTCCCAGAATTTAAAGCCGGTTGATTCCGACGGATTTTTTGCGTCATAATTCGCAACGGTGTCGTGCAATCCGCCGGTAGCCCTTACGAGAGGGAGAGTTCCATACCTCATGCTGTACATTTGATTAAGTCCGCACGGTTCATATCTGGACGGCATAACAAAAATATCAGCTCCTGCCTCTACGACATGGGACAATTCCGGGTCAAAAGAATCTATATATGAGAATTTTTCCGGAAACCTAGAGGCTATTGACTTAAGATGCCATTCGAGACCTGGATTTCCTGATGCCAATACTACGAACTGAGCATCATCGTACATAAGCACATTGTCAACGGCATTTGCGAAAATATCAATTCCCTTCTGATAAGCCAGCCTAGATATCAGTCCGAAGACCGGTTGATCCTGTCTTTGTGGAAGGGAAAATCTTTTCTGGAGCTCCCTCTTGCAGATCTTCTTTCCCTCAATGCTATTTGATGAATATTTGGCGGCGATTATTTCGTCAGTTTCAGGATTCCATTCCTTCACGTCTATTCCGTTGAGAATCCCACGTAGCCTTCCCTGAGCGGCGCGATGCCGGAGAGAAGAATCGAGGTTGAATCCATAGGCCGGAGACAATATTTCCATGGCATGAGTCGGGCTTACGGTGCTTATCAAATCGGCAGTCATTATTCCTGCCTTAAGAAGGTTTATGCGATCATGGAATTCAAGGCACAGGTGGTTGAAATAGTTCCATCCAAGGCCAGTGAAATATAACTGGGATTTGTCGTAGCAACCCTGATACGCAATATTGTGAATGGTCAAGACTGACGCTGTTTTCGCAAAATTCGGATACCCGGAATATATGTGGCTGCGCAGATACAAACAACAAAGAGCGGCGTGCCAGTCATGGGCGTGTATTATGTCGGGCCGCATTTCCAGCGCGATCATCGCCTGCATAGCCGCCCTGCTGAAGAAAATGAACCTTTCGGCATTGTCTCCATATTCTATGCCATTCCAGTCGTATATTGCCGGTCTGTCAAAGAAACGGTTGTATTCTATGAAGAGATATCTCAGATTCGGGCTCTTTTTCAATTCAAGAATTTTAGCGTGTTCAATTCTTCCATCCAATGGGACTTGGAGAGGAGCAAAAGGCGACCTCAGCTTCGAAGAGTGCCTATGCATGATGTGCTTGTAATATGGCATTATTACTGTGACTTTTGATCCTCGTTCCGCCAGAGCTTCCGAAAGGGACGCCGACACATCCGCGAGACCGCCTGTCATAGCAAACGGTCTAGCCTCACTGGTAATCATGACAATCTCCATACCTTTATCCGCAAAATGCTGGACTGGAGGATTATCTTCTTCTCGCCTTTTTATTTCCCTAATATTTTTAACAACTCGTGTCTTTTTTTTCATGTTTTTTTTTGCTTTGTTTTGTTATTTTTGCGCTTGTAATTGTGCAACATTAGCATAGTTTATTCAAATTTCCTATTTAAAATTTCAAAAATAAAAGAGGGCAACGATGTCGAGAAAAATCTTATTGAGTGTAGCGGTCATCTTCGTATTTACTCTAGGGTATTTCGCTGATCAGGGCGAAGATCCGGCAA
>CAZXAC010000269.1:0-3296 GCA_964638335.1 uncultured Lentisphaera sp.
TGTTCCAATATATCCATCTACAACCACGATATCGCCATTTTTGACTTTGTCAGTGATCCCAGAAGGTATTCCCAATACTGCTGGAATTCCGATTGATCGTGCCATTATCGCGGTGTGGGATGTCTTCCCTCCGGTTTCGGTGACTATTGCCAGAATTTTTTCCTTGTCGAGTTCGGCGATATCCGTAGGGGTTATTTCATCAGCGACTATTATCCTCTGCCCGGTGAATTTATCGTAACCGGTGTGTCCACGATCCTTATTTTGAAGATTAAAGAGAACCCTATCTGAGATGTCTTTTATATCTGTTGCTCTTTCTCTGAAGTATGAATCCTGCATTGAGGATATCGCGGTGATATATCTTTTTGTGGTCCTATTGAAAATGAACTCGACGTTTTTTCTTTCCGCTCTGACTTGTTTTTCAATATCCTGTATTAGGGCTTTGTCGTTCAGCATCAATATGTGGGCGTCGAATATTTTTGAATTTTCCTCGCCTAGGACGCTTTTTAGCTTTTCCTGATATGCGACGATGTCTTGTTTTGCTTTCTCTAGGGCGTTTTTAAACTTTGCTAGTTCATCCTCTACCTCCGCAATCGATCTCAAATTTATCTCTTCGATAATTATCTTTGCCTTTGAAAAGACGATAGCTTGCCCTATTGATACGCCGTTTGAAGCGGCGACACCTTTTAATACTATTTCTTTGGATGAAATGTTTTTGGTCATAAATTGTTCCTGTTCTTAATCTAAACTCATTTCATGATTGTTTCAACAGATTTTTCTTTCAGAGCATGTTAAGAATCAGAGAATAAATGATGAGGAGGGATGCTTCCGTGCTTTCAGCGCAGGCTCCTAGTATGTCGCCTGTAACTCCGCCTATAAGTTTTTTTGAAGCCCTAAGCCAGAATATTGTGTTCAAAATTATTGCTAAGGTGGTAAATGAAGTAACTACGATGATGCCTTGGACGGTTTCGGAACAAAGAAGGCAGGCGATGATGGTGAAGATCGTGGCGGTTGTTACTGCGGTGAAACTGGTTTTACCAACCACTACCATAGCAGTCCCTGATGTTCTAGGATATTGTCCTGTCCAAGCGAGAAAAGTCATGCTTAATCTTGAAGAAGCCATCGAAGCAGACAGAATCGTCAACGTGACTTGTATCATTTTGCTCGTGGAGAGGTAGCTCAGTCCTTTGATTATCAGATATGCGGCGGCGGTTTTCAGAAAGATATGCAATATTAGCCCGACAACAGCGCTCGAACCGGGATGAGGGTCCTTCATTATCTTCAGTCTATGCTCTTTGTCGCATTGCATTGCCGAGAACGCGTCAATGCTGTCACTTAGTCCGTCCAAGTGCAATGCTCGTGTGAACCATGTGCCGACTATGGAATATCCTATTGCTGAAAATACGCAAACGAGTTCCCTAGTCTGTCCTTTTGCGAAGATCGCAAGCAGGATGAAAGGGATTGATGAGATTACAGAGCATATCGTTCCGCAGATAGGGAAAAATGCGGGGGCGAAACTCCAATCGGAGGATCTGTCCGGATCAGACTTTATGGGGAACCTTGTGAGAAGGCTGAGCGATAGGGCAAAAGAGTTAATAAACGATTTTTTGTTCTTATCCATTCAAAAGACTTCTTTTTTTTAGTTGCATTTTTTCTTAAGTAATATATATCAACGTAGAGAAAGAGAAACAATGAAAATGAAAAAGGATTCTGAATGAAAATTCTTGTTGTTGGAGGAGGGGGTAGGGAACATGCGATATGTTGGAAGCTTGCCCAGAGCCCTTTGGTCGAAAAAATATATTGTGTGCCAGGCAATGCGGGGATCGCCTCCGTCGCCGAGTGCATAAATATACCTGTTGAAGACAGCGCGCGACTTGCGAAATTCGCAGAGGATAATCTGATTTCTCTGACAGTTGTCGGACCTGAACTGCCTTTGTGTGGCGGTATTGCCGATGTTTTTATGGCAAAGGGTCTCAAAATTTTTGGTCCTTCGGCCGATGCGGCTAGGCTCGAGGGAAGTAAGATAGCTTCTAAGAGTTTCATGTTGAGGCATGGGATTCCGACTGCCCGAGCGGAAATGTTTGAGGAAAAAGACAAGGCAATCGCTTACGTAAAGTCTAATTTCGCTACATCGGGTGGGCTTGTTATAAAGGCTGATGGTCTTGCGGCGGGAAAGGGCGTAATCGTGGCTTCTGACGTTGAAGAGGCGATAACTGGAGTTGAATCCTGTTTCGGAGGGGAATTCGGGGATGCTGGCAGGAAAATTCTAGTTGAGGAGACCTTGAAAGGCGAGGAGGCATCGATTCTTGCGTTGTGCGATGGAGAATCGATAATACCGTTGGCTTCATCGCAGGATCACAAGAGAGTTGGTGATGGAGACCGGGGGCCGAACACTGGAGGCATGGGAGCTTATTCGCCGGCACCTGTAGTTACGGAAAACTTGATGAAGGAAATAGATGAAAATGTCCTGAAGAGATTTTTGAATGGAGTAAGGAAGGAAAAATTATCATACCGCGGAATAATATATGCTGGAATAATGCTTACGAATGATGGTCCGAAGGTGCTTGAATTCAACGTGCGATTCGGAGATCCGGAGACTCAGGCGGTGCTTCCAAGATTGAAAAGCGATCTTGCTCAAGTCATGTTGCTGACCGCGGAAAAGAAACTTTCTACAGTATTCCTTGAATGGCATGAGCAGGCTGCCGTTTCGGTGGTAATGGCTTCCGGAGGCTACCCCGGCAACTACCAGAAAGGATTCGAAATAAGCGGGATACAAGAGGCGGAAAAAAGAGGAGCTACGGTATTTCACGCGGGAACATCTCTCAAGGATGGAAAGCTTGTGAATTCCGGAGGCAGAGTCCTTGCTGTTACCGCAATGGGCAAAGATATTCCCGAAGCGATAAAAAATGCTTACAAATCTGTTTCTGCGATATCATGGCAGGGTGCTTTCTACAGAAAAGACATAGCCGCCAAAGCCATCAGACAGATTAGAAAACCTTAAATGATAACTACTAATATCTGTAATGTTCAGGCTTGAATGGCCCTTCCTGTGGAACTCCGATATATTCCGCTTGGGCCTTGGACAGTTTTGTCAGTTTTACTCCGAGTTTTTCAAGGTGCAGCCTTGCAACCTCTTCGTCGAGCTTCTTTGACAGTCTGTACACGCCGGGTTTCTTTTTTGTTGTTGCCAGATCTATCTGTGCCAAAGTCTGATTCGTAAATGAGTTGCTCATTACAAAACTTGGATGGCCTGTTGCGCATCCTAGATTGACAAGACGACCTTCGGCAAGCATGTAGAT
>CAZXAC010000270.1:0-3293 GCA_964638335.1 uncultured Lentisphaera sp.
GCATTCTATGCTGTTGCATCGCAGGCGATCGGCGACAATGGTTCTTCTCCTGCTGAGCCAACTGAATCAACACCGGCAGTTTGATTCATCTTTCTGGTTTATTTTTGTTCCCGGCACCCTGCGGTGCCGGGACGATTCCCCAACTTGAGCAATTCGCCTTTGCTTGGCGAAAGTCGCCATAGTCAAAGCTTTGCTGTTTCGGACTCAAAAGTTGCAATCGGCGCAACGCAAATTAAAATAATGCTTCATGGAAATTATTTTCTGGGATTGAAATATGCTGGATGAGATGAGAAAAGAAATATTCCGCCTTCGCGATGAGCGCAACGCGCTAATCATCGCTCACAACTATCAGCTCGGAGAAGTGCAGGATATAGCCGACTTCACTGGCGATTCGCTTGAACTCAGTTACAAGGCGGCTGAATGCAAAAAAGATTTGATCGTCTTCTGCGGAGTCACATTCATGGCGGAAACAGCTGCGATTCTCGCACCAGAAAAAACGGTACTCCTGCCAGTGAAAGAGGCTGGATGTCCCATGGCAGACATGGCAGACGCCGAAAGATTGAGAAAGATGAAGGAGGAAAATCCTAGCTCAATCGTAGTGACATACGTGAACAGTTCCGCCGAAGTAAAGGCTGAGAGCGATATATGCGTTACATCCGCCAACGCCTTAAAAATAGTCTCTTCCATCCCGAAGGACAAACCTATCATATTTGTTCCGGACAAGAATCTTGGAGCATATTGCGCCAAAATGACAGGAAGGAAAATGATTCTATGGCCGGGATTCTGTCCTACGCATATGAGGATTACTCCGGAGCAGATTTTAAAAAGAAAAAATGAGTATCCTGACGCGAAAGTAATTGTGCATCCTGAATCAACGCTCGACACCATCGCCCTAGCCGATGAGGCGCTAAGCACCGGCGGAATGTTGAAGTTTGCGAAAAAAACTGATGCGAAAAAGATAATTGTGGCAACAGAAATAGGTCTCATATACCGCCTCGAGAAGGAAAACCCCGGCAAGCAGTTCATTCCTGTCTCCGAACAGGCGATATGTCCAAACATGAAGATGACACGTCTGGAGGATGTCCTTTACGCGCTGAAAGAAATGAAACATGCGATAAAAGTTCCGGGAAAAATCGCGAAACTCGCAAAAATCCCCATCGCAAGAATGATGGGAGGAGAATGGAAAGAGTGATTTTCCCAAGCACGCTTAGTTTGGAGTTTGGGGGCTACCCCCAAATAATAAACAGAAAAAACAAATGGAATGGCTTGGAATTATAATCTTATGCATAAAAAATAGCTCTAAGGCTGGTAAAATAGTGCTAGATGATGATTTTCTCATTAGTAAAACCAAAAAGATATGGGGGCAGACCCGAATGGAATTCTGGATCCATTCAAGAGGAAAGCGCCATGGGATAAAAAAGAATGGAAAGATGACATGGTAGAAGAATATACAGAAAAAGAATTTAGGGATGAGTTTCCTTATTCGGACTGGACAGGAGTTCGTGATTGGTAATGGTAATGAATACTGATAAAACAAAAAGACAACTCAATTCACTTTTGTTTTTGAGCCTAGCATACTACATATTTCTTCTTGTGTATGCGTTAATTCCTATACTAATCGAAGTAAAGGAGGGGAAGGATATCTTCCTACCATTTTATTTGTTGGCCTCTTCAATATTATTCTTCTATTTTGCCGCACGTTTTGCAATCAATAATTTTTATTACTTCAGACACGAACCATTCCTACACATATTACATTTTATATGTATCTTATCACCCAGTTTATTTTCAATCATGGTTATATCCGGTGAATTTATTTTGCTGTCGCCAATCATAACTTTCATTTTGGCTATATTTATTGGGGGATTAATTTTTACAAATGATCGTAATCCTGTAGGAATCCATCAAGTTCCCGATAAGGAAAAGGACTAAGATTTGTTGGTTTTTGTCGGATAAAATCCGTTTGAGATATTTGGCATGATGAAAAGAACTTGAGTAAAATATGGGCTGCCTGAAATTATCAGAAAAAAATGTGGTCAGCCCTCTTACACGCCAAAGACCTCTTACATGAAATTGAACTCATCTAAACTGAATGTAGGTTACGGGGAATAAAAAATATGGAAGCCCCAGATGGGAAAAAACAACGACGCTCTTGTGCCGATTGAGAGGATAGAGAACAAGATATTGCTCATTAGAAGCAGGAAGGTTATGCTGGACAGGGATCTTGCAGAGCTATACGGTGTCCCTACGAAGGTCTTCAATCAGGCGATAAGAAGGAACATGAGGAGGTTCCCGCCCAAGAGAAACGGGGACACTCCGCAGAAGAAGAGAAACGGGGACACTCCGCAGAAGTGACTGATACTGAATGAGATGATGCTATATTATACACGGGCGATAGTTTCCTGATGAGGTCGAGCGGGGGCGCACTCCCGCTATTGACTTCGAGTAGCCGAAATGACTAAGGAGAATTGTAGTTTCTGTGGTCTCCCCCACTGTAAGTGTCCATCGACTTCCCGATGAGGGAAAGGACTAAAATTTATTGGTTTTTGTCGGATAAAATCCGTTTGAGATATTTGGCATGATGAAAAGAACTTGAGTAAAATATGGGCTGCCTGAAATTATCAGAAAAAAATGTGGTCAGCCCTCTTACACGCCAAAGACCTCTTACATGAAATTGAACTCATCTAAACTGAATGTAGGTTATGCGGAATAAAAACGATGGAAGGCGCATATGGGAAAAAGTCATGCCGCACTTGTGCCAATTGAAAGAATTGAAAACAAGATACTCCTCATCAGAGGGCTGAAGGTCCTGTTGGACAGAGATCTGGCAGACTTCTATGGCGTAACGACAGGAAATCTTAATAAGGCTGTCACCAGGAATATTGATCGTTTTCCTGAAGACTTCATGTTTAACCTCAGCAATGAGGAAGCTGACAACTTGATATTCCAAAATGGAAGATCAAGTTGGGGAGGCACAAGAAAAGTACCACGCGTTTTCACCGAACAGGGCGTTGCGATGCTTTCTGGAGTGCTTAAAAGCCAGCGCGCGGTAAAGATGAACATTGCGATTATGCGCGCCTTTGTGCGCATGCGCGAAATGCTCCTCACAAATGAAAAAATGGCCAGAAGACTCAAAGATATCGAGGAGAGAATGGATACGCAGGAGATACATACCATCGTCATAATGGACAAGCTTAGGGTCTTGACCACTTCGGAGAAAAAGAAACAAACAAAAATAGGTTTCATCCAGGAACCGTGACCCGACTTCAGTCGTTATCCGAGCAAGGTGTAGG
>CAZXAC010000271.1:0-3261 GCA_964638335.1 uncultured Lentisphaera sp.
AGCGTTGATTTCCTCAAGCATTTGATCGAGTTGGCCAAGGAAGTCGTTCAGGCTGAAAAGGAAGAGGAAACTCAGGAAGAGCGCCGCGGTGCGAAGTCGGCGCTAACCGAGTTATTCTTGGAAGTCCGCACAGATCAGACGCCTGCCATCGTTGAGCGCATCGTTAATGATATTGATGAGATCGTTAAGGTCGTGCGGTTCCCTGGATGGCAATCCACTGCCGCCGGTGAGCGCGAAGTCAAAAAAGCCCTCCGCAAAACCCTGCTTAAATACAATCTCCACACCGACCAAGACCTCTTCGACCGGGCGTATGGGTATATAAGGGAGTATTATTGATGGATTGGCAGTCAATACAGCAATATATTTCTGGGCACATTATTGAGCTACTCGTTGGGGTGGTATTCTTTGGTTTAATCACAACCTTTCTATGGGAGTTTCTCAAATGGAGAATCGGTGGAATTGGGGAATGTATCAAAAGGAATAAACAACAAAACGTTATTAGAGAAAAATTGTTAGTATTCACGCGAGATCAGTTGCAAAAACAAATCAATTCAAAGAAATATCTGCCAGATTCCTACATTGAAATCAATCAAGTTAAAGAGGAGCTCAGATATTTTTGTCATCCTTTTTTGTTTTGTAATAAATTTATCGACCATATAAACAGACGCGATTTTACATACACAAATGCTGTCCTCAACAAGGAGATTCAACAAAAAATTGCATTTAAGGTTTTTCGGAAGCTCGCACGCCCTTCCTTGAAAACGTTTAAAGTTAAACTTGAAGAATTAAATCTTTCAATTACGCGAAACGCCGCTGTTTTAAATAACATGCCTGAGAAGAACAATGATTTTCCTTGGCAAGCCCGCTGGAAAATGGATGAGACCATTGCAAAGTTTAATGTATTGAAGTCGCGAGTTCTTGTGCTTTTAGATGATGCAGGGCAAGGGAAAACAAATCTAATATGTGATCTTACAAAAGAATTTTTATTAAAGCTGGAAATACCTGTTGCCTTATTCTACGGGGGTGATTTTTACGGACTGAATAACAGCTCAATGAGAGCTTTTGTCACAGAACGAATAACCGGCGGAACAGATTTTGATACCTTAAATAAATTCATTGAGCATGAATGTGGGCGAAGAAAAACAAATTTCATTGTAATTATCGATGCTTTAAATGAATCGAGTGATGCAAATTTTCCCAACGCATTGAATGTTTTTATTGGAGATATGCTTTTAAACCCGTTTGTCCGAATAATTCTGACATGCAGAACAGAATATTATGATTTAAATTTTACGGGTATCCAGACTGCGTCTTTTGCTTCAGAAATACAAAAGATTAAGGGCATAAATTCAAAACTTGAGGAGCATGAGAAGGATAAGTTATTCCGAAAGTATCTTTCGTTTTTTGAAATTGAATGGAAGTCTTTTGCCGGGCGAGTTTATGAGAAGCTGGTCAGTAATTTCTTGTTATTGCGTATTTTTTGCGAAGCGCATCAAGGACGAAGCATCGGTTCAATTCTGAACGTTTACATGCTTGACCTTTTCCAAGAATACTATAGGCAGATTCGAGATGGGATCAAAGGTAAAACTAATGGGAATGATTCCATTCAGAAAGTTATTCGTGAAATCGTAAAACACATGGTTGATTCCAGGCTACACAAAGATGTTCCAATGCAGGTTGTTATCGACAAGACTGCGATTGATAAAAATGTGATACTTAAGCTGATAGATGAAAACATATTCTTTAGAAGGGATGTGGTTGATAAAACTGGCGTTTTGTTGGATGGGGAAGTTATAAGCTTTACATTTGATGAAATCCGAGACTTTCTAATCGCCGATTATTTGGCCAATGTATTGCTGTCTGAAGACGAACAAAAGTTCACTCAATTTATCGCTGATGAGGTTTTACCTCAGAAGCCTTTGTTCGAGGGGGTCAGTAAATATTTATTTTTTATTTCGAAAAAAGACCGGAGTAAACAGAAACTTGATCAAATATTAGCGAGAACGGGATGGTGGAAAGAGAAGTATCTTCATTATTTATTCGAAACAAATGACGCCGATCTGACAGACCAAGATGTCGAGCAGGTAAAAAGAGAATATTTGTCTTCTAAGGAAAAGGCCGAGTTTATTCTAAAAATGTTGATTTATTATCGTTATGATCCGGAGACATACAAAAAATTAAATATTACAATGCTTTTTTCTTTATTGGTCGCAATGCAAGACGTTGATCGCCAGGAGAAATTTGAGGCGTTTTTGATTAAGAGGCTTTTAAGCACTTATGGCGGTAGAGATGACGAGATACGCTTGGAGCATTATTTTGAATATATAAATGAGGTTATTAAAGCCGGTGATGCAAATAATCCTGCCTTAGAATTTTTATTCTTCATTGCATCTGCTGAAAAGGCTGGCTCTGCTACGGCAAAAAATATACTGTCTTTATTGTATAGGGATCCCCAAGTGACTGCCTTGGCGATATTCGAGAAATATCAGAAATGCAACAATGCGTATTATAAAAATCGAGCCGATACTTTGATAAACGAAGTCAAGTTAATGCATGGTGGTGTTTGATGATTTATTACGAATACAAGAAAGACCATAACAAGGCGTATATTTTTCATGTTGTAAAGAATATCAGCAAGGGTAGATTCTTAAGGGCAATGCGAGTTGGGTGCAACAGTTTTGCGGGAAGGCTATTAAGCAGAGTCTATGACTGCTTTTTTTCGGAAACAGTAGATTTGCTTGATGAGTATAGAAATTATCACAGTCGTGAATACGGCTCATTTAGTGAATTTCTTCAAAAAAAGTATTGTCTTCCGGACGATGTGGCGGTAGCCGGAGCGGAAAAATTATTAAAACACAAGAATACTGTGTTGCTGTGGCGCAAAGAGCACGTTACAGGGGATTACAATTTAGAAATGTTCACCATGAGTTTCGATGGCGCCCTGAATATATTAAATTCTGTATTAGGAGTGCGTGATGAAAATTAAGTTTGATTTCGTTACAAATAGCTCATCTACATGCTTTGTTGTTGTCCTGAAAAAGGGGCAGGAATTTACAGAAGACCAATTCATGAAATGCGTTGGTATCAATAAGAAATCTCCGGTTTATTCCATGTTTTTAGAGTTGTTTAAAATGTTCGCTTCAAATATGGAGCCGTTCGATGCGGCAGTTGCTTCTCATCACTGGAACAAGGGCAGACAATGGGATGTTTTTATTGCTGATGTTTTTTCTGCAGACTTAGTCGGAAAAAACATCAGCAATA
>CAZXAC010000272.1:0-3249 GCA_964638335.1 uncultured Lentisphaera sp.
GTTTTAGGGGCTTTTATTATATCCTGTTTCGGATCCCAGACATCCCTTCCGACAATGGCAAGATTTTTGCCATCGCACTTTATCAGGATCTCCTCCGGATTCTTGAATTCAAAATCGGTGTCTGGGAATATCTCCTCCAGCTTCGGTTGGAATCCGACCCAGATTGCGTGTACCGGAACAGGCTCCGGGGCTCCTTCAATTATTTCCGGTTTTACTCCGCCGACTTTGCCGATGTATTCCGCCAGATCATTAGCCGCAATCTTGGTGAAAAAAGTCGGATCTTTCGGCAGGATTATCGGTGCGAGACTCGCAGCGTTTTCAACTAAAACCATTTCAGATCCGCCGCCGTTTGTGCTTTTCTCCTGTGCCACAACTCCTGTGGCTCCAGCGACAAACATGAGAGCCAGTGCGCAAGCGCATGAACGAAATAATGATGTTCTCAACATGGCATAACTCCTTTATATTTTATATTCGTTTTCAATTAAATATCATTAGCGCCCTAAACAATTCCATCGTTGTCGTAATTGCTATCGTATTCGTAATCGAATTAACTCATTTCACGATTGCGAAAACGATTACGATAGCGATAGCGAAAAATATGTCTGCTTTGAAATTTAACTAATTTTTGAATTTATCAGAACAAGACTTCATCATTGGATATTCATGAGCCTATTTTATTCCCCCTCTTCTTCCATTGCCTGAATATTTTTCTTCTTCTTACCAGCCGAGGCGGCTTTGCGTAATCTCTGCTCCTCGATCTTCCTGTGATCCGTGTCAGGATGGATGTACTTCAAGTTGCCAGAAGCACGGCTTTTCATGACATCATTCTTTCTGAGCGCCTCCGGATGTTTCAGGACAATTTCCTCAATCTGTTTCCAGTTCGCTCTCATCTTCTCAACAAGATCTGGCCTATCTCCTTTAGATTCGAGTATCTCTTTTACCAGAGCCTGATTCTCAGTATTAAGTCTCAGATAATCAAGACCTGCTCGGACAAATGCGACCCTGTCGGAATATTCCTGTCCTGATTTCGAGACCTTTTCTGCAGACTTGTCTAGAAGGGAATATGCTTCCTTGAAGAAATCAGGACTGAAAGCCTCAGCCCAAGACTTGCCACCCTTCTTCTTATCATTTTTCTGGATCTCTCGCTTGTTATTTTCCAGCATCTTCCAGTAGGCCTTGATTTCTTCTGCGGCCGAACCAAATCCGGATTTGTAATAATCATCCATTATCTCATCAATCCCTTTTTCTGGATTCCAGACAAGCTGAGCCATCAGGTAATATTCCGGTCCCTGCGTAGCCCAGTACAAGTTCACCATGGATATATCAATTCCAAGAATACCGCTGTTCCCAATTTTTTTGAATAGTTCACCAGTACCGGTAATGTCTGAAGGACCACCGGTCTGCCATTTCACCGAATTGCCTGCGTTTGGACGCCAGACCTGGTTTTTGGTTATCTTTAACCAGCCTTCAAACTGGTCTATGCATTTTGTCCCTACTGCAGAATTGATGTCCGTACTTTCCTGATCTGCAAAAAAGTTTGCAATATTTGAAACGATCACATTGTCATCTGGAACAGCCCTTATCGGAGCAGACCTGTGAAATCCAAAGGCGCGCATCATCACTTTATAGTCTTTGTCTGGAAAACGTTCCTTGAGTTTGCGGGCCAGCATGTTGGTGAAAGTCACCTGCCGGTCAGAGTCGGCAACTCCTGTCACACGTACATTATTGTCATAGTAAAAAATTCTTTTTTCACCCTCAGGGCTGTCCCATGCCTTGCATTTATCGCAACAGCATATCCCCGAGCCATAAGGATTGGTTGGTTCAGCACAAAACACCTGACGATGGGGATTTTTTGAGATGCATTCCTCTACATCCTTAATCCACTGATCCCATACGGCAGGATTAGACTGGCAGACTTTTAAAAGGTCGTTTTTACAAGTTCTTGTGCCATCCGGCTGCAATGCAAAATATTCCGGATGGGTTTTGGAAAATCTTTCTGTCCAGTCGGCAAAGGCATGTCCAGGAGGCACATACAACGAATCGAGCTGTGTACGCTGTCTGCGAACCCAATCTCCTCCGCTGTCACCAGGAGCTCCCCCTGCTTGTAGATAGAAATGAAATGAAATACTCCAGACCTGTTACGGAGCTTCGGATGATAGCGGAATTCAAACGGTTTGAAGACAATCACCTTCTGCTTCGGAACCACCTCGCCATCCTGTCCGGGCCAGAGCCAGCGGACACCAAGATTGTCCTGCAGGAAAGTGTACACTGCATTGACGGTTCCATATTCGAATTGGAATCCTACGACATCTCTATTCGAGTACTGGAACCCAATCATAGAACTTTTGCTTTCCTTTTCGGACTTTCCGCCTTTGATGGTCATCTTGTTAGATATCGGATCCCACACATCGCGCCCGACAATCGCAAGATTTTTGCCATCGCATTTTATCAGAATCTCCTCAGGATTCTTGAAATCGAAATCTGTCCCCGGAAATAGCTCCTTAAACTTCTCCTGGAATCCGACCCAGATCGCATGCTCTGGAACTGGATCCGGGGTTCCTTCAATTATTTCAGGTTTTGCCCCACCGATCTTGCCGATGTATTCCGCCAGATCTTTTGCCGCTATCTTGGTAAACATCGTCGGATCCTTAGGGAGTATTATCGGTGCGAGACTCGCGCCGTTTTCAACTAGGATCAAATCCTTGCCAGCAACCTGAGCAGTCTTATCCTGTCCATTTAAGACAAGTACTCCGCTAAAAAATAATATCATCGCGAAAACTGCTCGTAATCCATGAATCAGGGAATTTATCATTTTTGATCGCCTCTATTTAACAAACTACGCATAACTGCCATTACTCATTTAGTTCTAGGGCATACGACGTAACATGGCGCCGAGCCCAGTACCAGGGGGCCGTTCGGCAATGGACGCCCAACCATGTCCGAGCGCCGTGCACCGCTATTGATATTAAGCACATAGTTGTTGTCGTCTTTGCGAACAACTGCGGTTTTAGGATCTGCAATATCTGCCGAATCAACGGTCTCAACGATGATCTTATTTTTGGGATCTGAATTCCAGAGCACATAAAGGATTTCTGAGCCGTTTTGGAATGACACGCAGTATCCGGTTTCGTTAAGCACCGTCTCGCCGAGGAACTTCGGAGCCGGTCCCAAAAGATCCGTAAATACCGCCATAGCGGCGAATGCCTTTCGCGGACTTCCTCCATAGCGTAACAGGCAGTTTCCGAGAGA
>CAZXAC010000273.1:0-3214 GCA_964638335.1 uncultured Lentisphaera sp.
TACGACGTGACAAGTAAGACCGGCGTTCCAACTGCAATTTTGCAATTGGCTCTGCTATTTGCGCCGAGACGGCGCAAGCTACTAAATTGCAGCTTGGTTTCATGAGGGCAGCAGTGCAAGTCCGCCAATTATACTGAGTTGCGTCCGAAGCTTTGAACGCAACTCAGTATTAGGATGAATTAGCAACCGTAGATTAGATTCATCATGTCTACAGAGGTTTTACCTTATTTCCATTGGGAAACTCTGCGGATCAGTTCATTTGCCGTATCAATGTTGTCGACATCAGAAATACGCAACCAGACGCCTTCAGGCTTTAGATTTTCCATGATTGTATTTAGTTCCTTTGGAGCCGCCGTTATTTGCACTCCTTTGCCGGCGGCTTGGCATTTTTTGTAGATATGCAACCAGTCCGACGCGGATCCTTTGCCTGCTCCATAGACCCACTGTATCGCATTGAGCTCCTTGATTTCAAGCAGCGAATCAAGATGAGTAAGAGCCTGAGGTCCATCCAGATGATATATACTCGCTTCAGCCATTCTGCATTCACGTATAATTCCGGGGAGAAAAATGTTGTCAAACATTTCCTTAGAGATCATGCACGAGAAATCGTTTGACGCGACATGCCAACGCTTAGAAGAAACTACACCTGCCCAAGAGCATATTGCCTGTCTTGAAGCCTGTAGTTTATTTACTGTGGAAGTGAAAACATTCTCGAAGACATCATCTATATATTCGCGCAGCAAGACAACTTTATCTGGATTGTCAATCATATCAATGTTGAGGTTTAGCGGATCCCGAAAAGCGGCAATCGCATCGCCTCCCGGGTGAAAATCTGTATAACCGGTATAATATAAACCTTTCCCTTTTTCTAGAAGTGCATCCGTTATCTCGTTGACTTTCCTCCAGTAAAAATTATCATCGGAGAATTTTATTTTTTTTACATCGTTCCAGTCATGCAGGTTTGGGATTCCCCAGCTTGTTTTTTCACCAAACTCCAACTCCATGCCCAAAAAAGCGCTAAAAAGTTCCGGCCCAAGATTTGGATACGCTATCGGGAGTGAGTCTCCACAGTGGACAGTGTTCTTTGCCACGCAAACGGCTAAATCAGAGATTCTTTCTGAATCCATCCATCTCTCTCGCAAGGAAGAATACTCTTTCTCTTTAGGACTATTGGACTTGCTCTCATTGTCGGCAAAGCTTATGCACACCAATGGTCGGTCAATTATTGCGCAGTTCCAAAACGCATCATGCCGCTTAATCCTCTCTTCCCAATCTGAAATCTTGTCAATCGGCATAAGATTCTTCATAGTTTTAATCCTTTTTATATTGTTTTTGTTGCTGTTGTCGTATACATTAGTTTAGTTTTCATATTAGTTCAATATCATATTTGTTGCATTAACTGCTATTTTGTTGCATGAACAATTTTAAACAACATGGATATCCGGTAAGCCCTGATTTTGGCATAAAAGCCGATTGGGACGTCTTCATTTCATATATCGGCTTCTTCTACAGCTCAGGGGATTTTAGATGGGAGCAGAAATCCCCAATGTATTGCGTTCATGCAGTTCAAAAAGGCAAAGGGGTATTCAAGAGAGGCAGGCAAAAGTTTATTGTTGGGCCGGGCGAGGCATTCACTTTCTTTCCAGGAGATAATCTAGTATACTACGATTCAAAGGAATCACCATGGGAATATATCTGGTTCAGGCCGAGCGGAAAAAATGTTGAAAGAGCTCTTGCGCTACATGGAATAACAAGAAAGCATCCTCATTCAAAAATACTAAATCCAGGCAAACTCAAGAGTTATCTGCACGAGATTGCTTCATTTTACGCGAACGGGACGAATCCTGGACTTTTCCCTGTTACAGCTGCATTCAACTGCCTTGAAATGATTTGTGGCAGGGGAATGTCAGGCAATGCACGATCCGGTGGCAAAAGCATTTCCGAATCATTCATTTCCGTACTTGAAAGTCAGATGGACAATTCTCCGTCTATAAATTCCATAGCCGAATCAATGAAAGTTGACAGAACGACTCTTTTCAGGTCATTCGTAAGGGAACATGGAATTTCCCCGAAAAAGTATATCGACAACCTAAGAATAGACAAAGCCGCCTCGCTTCTTACGAACACAAATTTGGGTGTAAAGGAAATATCAGAAGCCTGTGGTTTTTCGCATTCCAGCCATTTTGGCAAGGTCTTCCTAGAGCATTTAGGCATGAGTCCATCGGAGTGGCGTAAGAAGCGAAACAGATAAGTTTTTCGTTGTTCCCAAAACTTAGCTCCCGTTAGATGTACTTGAATTCGCTTTTGGAATTCAAGGAATCCTCAGCTGCTCAAGAATCAATAAAGCTAAAACAATATGCCGAACAGCTTTTCGATCAGTTCTTCCAAGGGCATCATTGTAAGGGCAAGCGGTACAATTGGTGCCAAAACCGCAGCGGAGATAAGAATAAAGACATCTCTTGTAACAGGAGCTATTTTCATTTCCCTGATCACATCGAAGCTGTTGCCCAAATCGGCAAGAGACTGAATGTCCGCACTTCCCATCAACTTTTCATCGGCTGATGCGCCGCCGCGCAACCATTTATCATCGAACTCCCGGTCATAGCGCTGGGCCAGAGAGCCATATTCGCGAAGGCCTTTTCTTTTTGTGTTTAGAAGTTGTGGCACGAAAAACAGGAGCGGGCCTACTATCAGAACCAGAAGGAATAGAACCAGCGTCGCAATTTCCATTTTGAAGTCCGTAAGCTTGGCTCCAGTATAGAAAATACGGTTGGCCAGCAGCCCGGCAAGCAGTACGCCGTGCGCCATCGCAAGCGGCACAAAGGCATAGACGATGTTTGAAATAAATCCCAAACCACCCGCGCGATCTGGATTGGTTGGGATCAATCTCAATTCTACTCTTGACACCTGCCATAGGAAACGCGCCCATATGAACAATCTGAAATACCAGCGGATCATCAGGAATTGGAAGAACGGCAGACTTACGTAGGCGAACCACTTTCCAGCCAATGAAAGTTCCGTAATATCACCAGACACTTTGGCGAACCATGTTGATGACTCCATCAACACGAACTGCCTCCAGATAACCATTATACCAAAAAAATATACTATCAATATCAGTAACACTTCAGCGAGTATTGAGTTACGCAATCTAAGCGCCGAGGCAATTGCACTTTTGAAGCTCGGCATATCGTCCTTCGAGATCAGCTCCCGC